>NZ_JBHSHQ010000027.1:0-133155 GCF_042652985.1 Ruoffia tabacinasalis
GGTCCAGTGAAAACCAACATAAGTTGATTCGGCGATTCTTTCCAAAAGGCTGTTCATTGAGGGAAATCACTAAAGAGCAATGCTTAAGAATACAACAGTGGATGAATGCCTATCCACGTCGCATCTTGGCTTATGACACACCCTATGAACGCTTTGTCCGCGCCTTCCATCAGGAACGTCAGGCAATCTAAGCATATGGAAAAGAGCTAAGTTAAATCAAAGAAAGAACAATCATAAAATTTTTTGAGACTAAGTGGCTAACTTGAACTTGAAATTTACAATTTTATATTCCTAATTTCAGTTTTAAAATTTATCGAAATTACATTGTCAGCGATTTTCTCATTCCTGTTTGAATCTTTAACTTTTTCAGTATATTTTTCTGCTTTTAATTTTGCATTTTCTTTAGCAAGTATCTCTATTTCTTCTTTTGATTTTTTATGTCGATTCCATAGTTTACCTACACTATAAGTACTTAAAGCAGCTAATGGGATTCCTATTGTCGCAATTTTTATAAGCACTTCAGTTTTTCCATCTAATGTACCTTCTGAATACCCATCTGTGAATCCATCTGTATATCCATCTGCATAAATATCTTTTATTAATTGTTCAGGATTAACATGATCTTTTGCTAGTTGTGCTAAAGCTGCCCAATCAAAATTAATTGCTTTTTCCTGAAATTCAATCAACGTCTTATTCATAATCTTATCCCCCTTTTCTTCTTAAAACTGATTTGATAATTTGATTATTTCACATGATACTTGAGAATTTAATTCTATGATTAGTTCTAAACATTTTAATCATAGCAGATTGGTGTTCTTTTTACACTCAGTGAGTAGATAAATAAACAAAAAAATACTTCCAAAAATTATTTTTAAATCGACACTTCTAGACTACATAAAGAAGACCACAAACCAAGCGTACTTCTTGTGTCGATTTTGAGTACACTCTTAATCGACAAAAAAGCTGAATCAAAAAGTCGTAAACTTTTTCTGATTCAGCTTTTGCATTTAACCTAAAAAGAGCTTTATTCATTGACTCTTCTTTTTTCATGATCTCCTGTGGAGTGATTTTGAGGTTTCGTTAGTGTGTATTGATCTGAAATCTCTTCAGGAGAGGGCACATCCAATTCTTCCAGAATCTCTTGCAATGCTCCTTTCATTTCCACTTTGTCGGTCTCTCTGTTAATTAACTGCCATCTGTCTAGCATATCTTCACCTCCTTAATTTGCTGCTTTGGACAGTTTGGGCTCATCCTTATAATAGGGTACTGGCGGATAGGTATAGTACCTGCGATACATCAAAACACCCAGTGCTGCTACGAACAAAACGAGGGACAAGCCTTGTGAAACTCGTAAGAAATCGCCTATCCATAAGCTGTCTGTACGCATGCCTTCAATAAAAAACCTTCCTGCTGAATACCAAATGACATAGCTGAGGGCAACTTCTCCTCGACGTAATAGGCCTTTCTGATTCCTTAGGATAATAAGAAGGATAAAACCTAATAAACTCCATAACGATTCATACAAAAATGTCGGGTGGTAATAGGTACCATTTATGTTCATCTGTTCAATAATAAACTCTGGTAAATAAAGAGTTTCTAAAAATTGGCGACTCACTGCTTCACCGTGGGCCTCTTGATTGATAAAATTTCCCCAGCGACCAATCGATTGAGCTAGGAGGACACTAGGTGCCAGTATGTCTAGTAAAAGAGTTAGCGTCATTTTCTTTCTTCTTGCAAACCAGTATACTGCGAGACCACCCGCAATTAGCCCCCCATAAATGGCAATTCCACCATTCCAGATTGCGATGATTTCACTCGGATTCTGTATATAGTAGTCCCATTTGAATAAAACGTAATAAAGTCGGGCACCGATAAAGCCAATTGGTATGGCCCATAATGCCATATCTACCATGGTATCTTCTTCAAGTCCCAGTTTTTGAGCTTCCTTTGTAGCTAATGAAATGCCGATCAGCATCGCTAGAGCAATAATAATTCCGTACCAATAAATCTTTATCGGGCCAATTGAAATAGCAACTGGATCGATTACACTAAGTAAAACATTCATTCTTCAATCCCCTTCATAGCTTACATTAGTTAATTGTTTTAAATCACATAATTTAAGTTCAATTTGTGTAGTTATTTGTTTACAGACAATAAACCCTCATTTATATTGTCAAACACATTGTCAAAATCCCCTTCACCATTGATAACGCAAAGCAAATTTCGCTCCTTGTAGAAGTGAATAAGTGATTCCATTAATTCCTTATTAATGTGTAGCCTATTTTCAATCACTTCTGGTTTGTCATCCAGTCGAATTTTTTCCCTTTTTGATTCGATTTGGGAATTTCCTTGTTTTTCTTTTGAACGAAGATTCCCTCGTTGCGCTAACCGATGTCTTAACGTATCCTGACTTACATCTAAAAAGAAAACAGCGTCTAAATTCTGATTCTGACTTTGTAGGTAAGCTTCGAGCATTTTTGCTTGCTGTAGGGTACGTGGGTAACCATCCAGAACAAAGCCATTTTCAACATCTTTTGCTTGTAAGCGACTCTTAACCAATGAGTTTATCCACTCATCTGGAACTAGCTCTCCTTTATTCATATATTCTTGCACTCTGAGTCCGAATGTATCTTTCTCCTTGGTTGCTTCTCGTAACATTTCACCAGTTGAAATAGCCGTCAGGTGGTACTCCTCTGCGATTCTTTTAGCTTGGGTGCCTTTCCCAGCACCAGGTAACCCTAAAAGGACCAGCCTCATAATTTTTCCTCCTTATAAACTAAAAAAGGAAGAGATGATTTTTTAAATCATTTCATCTCTTCCTTTCCTGTGAAACTATTGTATTTTTACACGATAAGCTCATTCAATTATTTCATGTGCCAAATAACTGTTTATTTTGGCTCTAATTTCAATGTCATAGCATTGATGGCAACAATTACAGTCGAAAGTGACATCAAGACGGCACCGACTGCTGGACTTAATGTTATGCCAATTGGTGCTAGTATTCCTGCAGCTATTGGAATCGCGATAAAGTTATACCCTGCTCCCCAAACAAGATTTTCTTTCATCTTACGTGTGGTCTTCTGAGCCAACTCGATAAAGGATTCAATGTCGCCAGGGTCTGACTGTGTCAAGATGACATCGGCTGAATCCAATGCTACTTGAGTTCCGGCACCAACAGCTATACCAACGTCTGCTAATGCAAGAGAAGGTGCGTCGTTGACCCCATCACCGACCATGATAACTTTCTTTTCTTCTGCTTTAAGTTTTTCAACTAATTCATATTTATCTTGAGGAGATTGATTAGCCAAATAATCAATACCTAAAATTTCTGCCGCTCCTTGAGCCGCTTTTTCATTGTCACCCGTAGCCATAATGGGTTGAATGTTGTTCTTTTTAAGGGCTTGTATTAATTCTTTACTTGTTGGTTTTAATTCATCCCCTAAAGCTACAGCACCGATTGCTTCGTCGTTTTCTACTAAGACACTGAGGGTTGCTCCTTTTGGAATATCCATATCTAGATTACGTCCGTATGCTTTTTGACTGATTAATTGATAACGATGTCCGTTAGCTTGACCTTCTACACCAGCGCCGGAAATAACATCAATCGAATCAAAACTTACTGGACGTATACCTTGCTGTTCTGCGTAACTGATAATTGACTGAGCGATAGGATGACTAGATCCGCCTTCGATACCTGCCAATAAGGCAACAATTTCATCTTTCGTATATTTATCATTAAAGAGTTCAACATCTAGTACTTTAAACTCACCAGTCGTTAAAGTTCCCGTTTTATCTAAAACCATAACATCTGCATTTGTAGTCAACTCCAAAGCTTCGCGGTCTTTCACTAATAATCCCCGACTGGCCCCTAAGCTGGTACTACGTGCGGTAACCAATGGAATAGCCAGACCCAGCGCATGCGGACAAGCAATAACTAATGTGGTGACTGTAAAAATAACTGCCGTTGATACATCAGCGATAATCATCCATATAACAAGGGCAATAAGCGCTACAATAACCGCAATATAAAAGAGCCATCCTGCAACTTTTTGTGCAAGATTTTCTGCCCGAGATGGTTGGCTTTGAGCTTGACTGATTAATGTCTGAACCTGAGATATGAAGGACTTATCGCCCGTCTGCTTTATTTCCACATAGAGGACTCCGTCACCATTGGTTGATCCTCCGATAACTTCATCTCCGGGATTTTTTTCAATTGGTTTCGATTCCCCAGTCAAAAGTGCTTCGTTAACACGTGATTCGCCGCGCTGAATGGTTCCATCTGCTGGAACATTTTCTCCAGCCTGAACACGAATCAAATCACCTACTTGCAAGTCAGCAACTGGACGTGTTTCAATTGAATCGTCTTCCAATACAACATGAGCATCTTTCGGCACCAACTCAGCCAATGCTTTTTGTGCATCTCCTGCTTCTCCAACAGCTTTCATCTCAATCCAGTGACCTAACAACATGATTAATATTAATGAAGAAAATTCAAAGAAAAAGTCCATCACATGTTCACCAGTCACATATCTAGCAATGACTGCATAAACACTGTAAAAGTAGGATACAGAGATACCAAGAGTGACAAGAGCCATCATTCCAGGAGCTTTTTCTTTAAACTCATCTATTGCCCCCATATAGAAAGGTTTACCTCCATAAATGTACAAAATCGTAGAGAGAAGAACCACCAATATATCAGAATACTGAAATGTAAACTGAAATGGTAATGAAATCCCCATCATAGGCGATAAAATCATAATGATAATTCCCATAGGCAATGATTTTAAAAATATCTCCTTGAAATCTCCATGGTGGTGATGATCGTGCCCGCCATGCCCACTGTGGTCATGACCAGCATGATGATCGTGATGCCCCCCGTGATGTTCCATTTCATTATGGTCGTGTTTTGAGTGATCCATGTCGCCGTGATTATGATGACTATGTGACGAATGTTTTTTGTTATTACTCATTTTTAATTCCTCCTTATTAGATTAGAGACTGATTTTAAAGTTTTAGAACCCTCTCATCTAACACTGCATATAATTCTCATGAAAAGGGTTCTATACTTTATCTCTATCTACTATCTATGAATAAATGATATTCGTACTTTATGCACTTAATACTGAATAGTTAGTGTCTGCTAAAGCAGCATTGAGCGTTTCGGTATCAATCTCTGTTTGACTTTCAAGTACTGCTTTTTTAGTCGCTAAATCAACCTCTACAGATTCAACCCCTTCAATAGCTGAAAATTTTTCTTGCACTGTATTGGCACAACCTGCACATTTTACGCCATCTAATAATACTTCTTTTTTCATTATTCTATTCCCCTTTTTATTTTTATTTATCTTCTCCTATTATATAGATAGGTAGAAGTTTAAATCCCAGATAAGTTACGTATTTTCTAAACAACTGCTGGTTTGAATCGTCTTAAACGTAAAGCATTGAGCAAGACCGATACGGAACTGAAACTCATCGCGACTGCCGCAAACATTGGACCCATCAATGGTCCGCCAAAGATATACAAGAGACCCATTGCAACTGGGATACCGACAAGGTTGTAAGCAAAAGCCCAGAACAAGTTTTGTTTAATGTTTCGTAGCGTTGCATGACTTAAATCAATCGCAGTCAATACAGCGGTTAAATCATTACGCATAAGGACAATATCAGCCGATTCAATCGCCACGTCTGTACCTGATCCAACTGCAATTCCGACATCTGCTTGAGCTAAGGCGGGTGCATCGTTAATGCCGTCTCCAACCATCGCTACCTTCTTGCCTGCCTCTTGTAGTTTTTTGACTTCCTCTGCTTTATCTTCAGGTAATACTTCACTTAATACACTATCTATACCCACTTGCTTAGCAATCGCTTTGGCTGTTCGTTTGTTATCTCCAGTAATCATGATTACTTCAACACCGCGTCTTCTAAGTTCTTTAACAGCCTTCATACTATTTTCCTTGAGTGTGTCAGCTACTGCGATAATTCCAGCTAGTTCTCCATCAACAGAGAGATACATCGGTGTTTTTCCTTCGTCTGCTAAACGATCGGATTCTTTTTCCATGCTTGATAAATCAATCTTTTGCTCTAGCATCAGTTTACGGTTTCCAATGTACATATCTTTGCCCTCAATTTCAACTCGAATCCCGTGTCCAGGAATCGCTTCAAAATGATCTGGTTTAGCTAATGTCATGTTCTCTTCTTTTGATTTCTGTACGATGGCTTCGCCTAATGGGTGTTCAGAACCTGTTTCACCGGAAGCTGCATAATATAAAAGATTTTCTTTAGTAATAAGAGGAGTTACCAAAATATCCGTCACGATAGGTTTACCTTCTGTCAGTGTCCCTGTTTTATCAAATACAATCGTGTCTAAATTATGAGTGGTTTCTAACGCCTCACCACTTTTTATCAAGACACCATGTTCTGCCCCTTTTCCGGTTCCAACCATAATACTTGTTGGAGTCGCCAAACCTAAGGCACATGGACAAGCAATGACAAGGGTTGTTATGATAACGGATAAAACAAATATTCCAGATTGACCTGCAATTAACCAAGCAATCCCTGCTAAAACGGCTAATGCTATAACAATCGGTACGAAATATCCGGTAATGATATCGGCCATTCGAGCAATGGGTGCTTTAGACCCTTGAGCATCTTCTACTAATTTTATGATTTGAGATAGAGTTGTATCACTTCCCACTCGAGTCGCGCGGTAATCAATGGACCCATTTTTATTGATACTAGCGCCAATAACCTCGTCTCCACTTTCCTTTTCCACGGGGATACTTTCTCCTGTCAGCATTGATTCATCGACTGAAGTGCGTCCCTCAACAACAACACCATCTACAGGCATACTTTCTCCCGGACGAACTCGAATAACATCTCCTAAAGCGACTTCGTCCACAGTAATCTCTTGTTCCACACCATTACGTATTACTCGAGCTGTTTTAGGAGCCAAGTTAACTAATTTTTCAATCGCTGAGGACATTTGCCCCTTTGAGCGTTCTTCTAAAAATAGCCCTAATGTATGGAGCGCCAAGATAACTCCAGTTACTTCATAATAAAGTAAATCGGAAAAGTTGCCGTAACCCAGGCCTGTCCCGATTGTCGCAGCAAGGCTGTAAACAAATGCAGACGCCGTACCAAGCGCAATCAGGGAATCCATATTTGGGTGACCTTTAAATAAGGTTTTGAATCCCTTCTGGAAATATTCCCAGCTTACTACCATTATCGGCAAAGTCAGAATAAGTTGTAAAAGAGAAAAATTAAATGCATTTATCATTGGGTCAACGATATTTGGTAGAGGCATACCTACCATTGGACCCATGGATATAATTAATAAAGGGATTGTAAATATAATGGATATCCCAAAACGATTTGAAAGTTGCTTCATTCTTTTTTCTTTTTTCTCACGCTTCTCTGCTCGTGAATGATCTTGAGTATCCGTAGTCTCTAATACGGCTGCATAACCACTATTGGATACAGCACCAGTCACATCAGATACTGAAATTGCTGACGGGTTATAAGAAACTTGCATTTTTTCTGTCGCTAAATTGACTGAAGCTTTATCTACGCCCGACAACTTTCCGACAGCTTTTTCAATTGTCTGTGCACAGGATGCGCAGGTCATCCCTTCAATTGCAAAGGTTTGCGTCTTTCCCTCTTGGGCAATCAGTTCATACCCTGAATTATCCACCGCTTTTTGTAGATTTTCTACCGAAAAAGTTGGTTCATCGTACTCTATACTTAACTTCTCTGTTGCTAGGTTTACGGAAGCCTGTGTGACCCCACGAACCTTTTTTGCTGCTTTTTCTACTGTCTGTGCACAAGACGCACAGGTCATACCTTCTATGGCAAATGATTTATTCTCCAATTTTTTCGCTCCTTATTCTCCATGATGATGTAAATGGCAATCGCATTGCCCTTCTGCACACTGACAATCAACTTCTTCTACTGCAAAAGCTTTTTTCATCTCTAATATTTCTTCTAGCCGTTGGATATCATCGAAACTTAAAGTATGATCCTTAATGATACTCTCTATTACATTCCCGACATTCTTCCGACAAATACGATCGAAAATATCGTTTGTAAAACTTCTTACCGCTTCTTTCTCTTCGATATTTGTCGAATAAATATATTTTCTACCTTCTTGTTCTGTATTCAGTGCGCCTTTTTCAACCAGTCGACCTAAGAGCGTTTTGATAGTGGCTTGTTTCCAGTCCATTTTTTCTTTCAATATGGAGATGACTTCTTTACTAGTCACTCGACCATTCGCCCAGACTACACGCATAACCTCCCATTCAGCATCCGTGATATGAGGGTTTATAACTATTGTACTCATTCTCTTTCCCTCCTTATTGTCTACGTGCGTAAACGTAAATGTTTGAGATAAGTTTACTATTGTAAACCATTCTTGTCAAGTCTTTTTTAAATAAATTTAACCAGCTTGTTTTTTAAATAAATATAACCAGCTATTATTGCCTTTGTTTTCCTATCTTTACCCAATACTAATTATAAGGTTACCATATTCTCTAGGGTAATCACTTCTTCGGGTACTCCTCTTTCAAGTGCGTAGCTGGTCATCACTGATGCTTCAGCAACCACTTCACTTCCCCTTGACATCCTGTCATGATTAATTTAATACCAGGATTCTTCCTATATAATTCAATCGCTTTGTTTACTCGACTAGCTAATAATGCCGTAACCCTTCTCCCATCTAATCCCGCCCCAAGAACCACGAGATAATCATGATATGGTTTGGAAAAGTGCATTAAATTCAATACCGTTCTTATCAAATATAGATTGATAATTAAAAGAAAGAAAACAATTAAGAAAAAAATATAAATATAAACCGTATTAAAAATCGTACGCTCTGTGAAATCTGAAACCATCGGCCACACCATTATGTAAAATATTAAGCCCGCAGAATATAATGAAGAAAAAATATTATGAAACTTAAACCCTTCACGTCTAACTAGCAATATCCCACTATAGGTAAAGCCAACGTTAATCCTTAATGACCCTATTAATAAGATAGCTAATAACATTATGGCTAAACCAATTAAAATTGCCAACTGCTCATACATCACCAATAGATAAAATAATAATAAAGCTAAACATAGGGCAAAAGCGAGAAAGAAAACGCCTTAGGCTCATCTTCCTGGTTCTTTATACCAAATATAAATAAATATAAGTCCCGTAACCACTACAGAAAGTGATATAGTTAAAAACATCCTGCCGCCCGCTTTTATATTTATTTTTTTGATAATTTATATACTTCATTATTTTAATATATACATGCTTTTGCAACTAAAAATTCTTTGTTAAACTACTAACTCTCAAACTTGTCAACATCGCATTCTAAGTGTATACTTTTATCTTAATTACACTCACCAATTTATTATTTAACAATTTAAGAAACTATGGTTATAATAATATAAGATAAACTAAGAAAGAGAAGTGAAGTTAATGGGACGTAAATGGATGAATATCAGAGAAAAAAAAGCGAAGCAAGACCAAGATACTTCCCGTGTCTATGCGAAGTTTGGTATTGAAATCTATGCAGCAGCAAAATCAGGTGAACCTGATCCCGATTTAAACCAAAAACTAAAATTTGCGATTGAACGTGCAAAGACTTATGATGTACCTAAACATATTATCGATCGCGCTGTGGATAAAGCAAAAGGATCAGATGACGAGCAATTCCAAGAATTACGTTATGAAGGCTTCGGTCCAAGTGGTTCAATGATTATCGTTGATGCCTTAACGAATAATGTAAATCGTACTGCTGGAAATGTCCGCTCTTTATACGGTAAAAACGGTGGAAACATGGGTGTCAGTGGCTCAGTAAGTTATTTATTTGATAACACAGCTGTGTTTGTAATTGCAAATCAAGATGCAGAAGAAGTAATGATGGCTTTACTCGAAGCTGATGTTGACGTCCGTGACGTTCAACAAGAAGATGACCAAGTCGTTGTTTATGGTGAACCAACAAATTTCAGCCATATTAAAGACGCACTTGAAGCATTTGGAATTGATAAGTTCGAAGTTGCTGAATTAGAAATGCTTCCTAAATCAGAAGTATCACTTGGGGAAGATGATTTAGCTCAGTTTGAAAAACTCATTGATGCACTTGAAGATGACGAGGATGTTCAGAAGGTTTATCATAACGTAGATCTATAAGATAACTTTAATTAGAGAAGGAGATATTATGCCACTACCTGACTTTTCACTTATTCGAAGCAATGGTGATCCCTATCGATTGAATGATTACAATAATCACGTTTTATTGATTGTGAATACTGCCACACAATGTGGTCTCAATTCCCAATTCGAAGAGCTAGAAGCACTTTACCAAGAATTCAAAGAACAAGATTTTACCGTCATTGGCTTTCCGAGCAATCAATTTAAACAAGAAGATCAAACCAATGATTCTATGGCAGAAAGTTGTGAGATTAATTTTGGTGTGACGTTTCCATTGAATGAATTAGTGAATGTCAATGGGAAGAACGCTGAGCCTGTGTTCCAATGGTTAAAACAAGAAAAAGGCGGCTTACTTAACAATGATATTAAATGGAATTTCACAAAATTTTTAATTGACCGTCAAGGTAAGGTAGCAAAAAGATATCCACCAACAACTAAACCTATAAGTTTCAAAAAAGATATTCAAGAACTGTTATAAATATTTAAAAGGCCGTCTCAAACCTCTTCGTTTGGAACGGCCTTTCTCTATATCTTAATTTGGTTTTTTTGTTACTGATTTAACTTCATAACCACGCTTTTCAATAGCTTGAACTAAATTATCCACTCTATCTGTATTCACACTGATGACAATTCGAATTGAATTCTCAAGATGATAGTAAACAATCATATGAGTTAGGTTATTATCTGACTCAACTAAGGCATCACCAATTTCTTCAATCACACCTTCACGGTCTTTGTCTAACTCAACAACTATAGTCGTCCCAGGTTCGCGCGTTCCTGATATATCCACGAATGCATTAAAGATATCTTTGTCTGTAATGACTCCGACTAATCTTTCGTTCTCTAAGACAACTAAGACACCTAAATTATTCTCAGACATAATTGTCGCTGCATGATCCAATAGTGTATCTGGATTTGCTGAGTGTAATTTTGTAGCCATAATATCTTCTGCAGTTGTTTTCTCTAATAAATAGTTAATTTCATTACGACTTAAACTTGTCGCGTTCGATGGTAAGTTACGATTAATTAAATCTTTAGTTACTAAACCAACAAGCTTGTCATTTTTTAAAACTGGTAGACGATTAATATCATGTTTACGTAATAAATCTTGAGCCTCAGTCACAGAAGTCTGAGGTGTAATCGTAATTAATTCTGCTGTCATATAATCTTTTACGTACATTTTTATCCTCCTAAATATGCTTTTTGAACTTCATCACTTGCTAATAACTCTTCACCAGATCCAGATAAAACAACTTTACCCGTCTCTAACACGTAGCCTCGTGTAGCTATCTGCAATGCCATTTTAGCATTTTGTTCAATTAAAAGCACGGTTGTTCCCTGTTTTTGGATGGATTCAATGATACTAAAAATTTCTTTAATGAAAATGGGTGCAAGTCCCATCGATGGCTCATCGAGTAATAATAATCTAGGTTTAGACATTAAAGCACGACCCATGGCTAACATCTGTTGCTCTCCACCAGATAAAGTTGAAGCGTCTTGTTTCAGACGTTCACTTAATACTGGGAATCGTTTATAAACGTTTTGTAAGTCTTGTTCGATTTGATCTTTATCCTTACGTAAAAACGCACCTAATTCTAAATTTTCTTTAACACTTAAGCCTTTAAATACGTGACGGCCTTCGGGTACTTGAGAAATTCCAGCTTCAACAATCTTTTTAGGTGAATATTTCTCTAAGTTTTTACCTTCGTATTCAACCGATCCACCAGCAGCTTTAACTAAACCAGAAATTGTTCTAAGAATCGTCGATTTACCTGCTCCATTGGCTCCAATTAAAGTAACGATTTCACCTTCATTAACTTCAAAACTCACGTTACGAACCGCGTTAATCATTCCATAGTTTACTTGGAGATTATTTACTTTTAACATTAACTATCCCCTCCTAAGTATGCACGAACAACATCTTCGTTTGATTGAATTTCTTTCGGTGTACCTTCAGCAATCAATCGTCCATATTCCAGTACATAAATTCTTTGGCAAATATCCATAACTAGAGACATATCGTGTTCTATTAACACAATCGTCAAGTTAAATTGCTCACGGATTTGTGCAATTAATGATGTTAAATCTGCGGTTTCATTCGGATTCATTCCGGCTGCTGGCTCATCTAAGAATAAGATTTTGGGTTTAGTTGCTAACGCACGTACAATTTCTAAACGTCTTTGTTGCCCATAAGCTAAGTTTCTCGCTTTATCATTAGCATGTTTAGCCAAATCAAAGATTGAAAGCAACTCAAAAGCTTCCTCACGCATATTTTTTTCTGTTTCATAATAAGCAGATGTTCTAAAAATACTTGAGAACATAGAATTCCCATCTTCTCGGTGCATCGCTACTTGAACATTTTCAAGTACAGTCATATCTGGGAATAAGCGAATGTTTTGGAATGTTCTTGCTAGGCCCATTCCGTTAATTTTATCTGGTCGCTTACCATTTAGTTCTTTCATTTCGTCATCAACTTTTAATTTAATTGTTCCTTCTGTTGGTTTATATACGCCAGTTAAAAGGTTGAAGAATGTTGTCTTCCCTGCTCCGTTAGGGCCAATTAATCCAACTAATTCACCCTCGTTCAACTCTAAGGAAACATTTGATACGGCTGCTAATCCACCGAAGTTTTTTGTTAATTTATCGACTTCTAATAGACTCATGAAACTGCCTCCTTATCTTTACTTCCAAATAATCTGTCCACGATACTACCAAATTTGAATTCCCAAGTTCCTAATAACCCTCCTGGGCGGAAAATCATAATTAGCACTAAGGCAACGGCATAAATAACCATACGCAATTGACCATAGTCTTGAAGGAATAAGTTAAGTAATCCTAATAATATCGCAGCAATGAAAGTACCAGTGTAACTACCAATACCACCAAATACGACAATGATTAATACATCAATTGAACGGTTAAATGTATAATCACTTGGCGTTACGATACCAATGAATGTCGCTTGAAGTGACCCACCAACAGCTGCCGTCATTGCTCCAATAACAAAAGCCATAACTTTATATTTAGTAACACTCACTCCCATGGCCTCAGCAGCAATTTCGTTTTGATTGATTGCTAAAGTGGCACGTCCACTACTACTATATGTATAACATACAATAATCGTTACAATGATAATTAAGAAGATATAAACTAACTCCCAAGTTGTTACTAATGGAATACCACTGATACCTGCTGGACCATTTGTAATATCACGTAAATTATTAATTAGAACACGGATAATCTCACTAACACCAAGTGTTGCGATAGCTAAGTAATCACCCTTCAGTCTTAAAGTAGGGACACCAACTAATAATGCCACGATCATTGCAATGACCATTCCGACTGCAATCCCAACAAATAAACCTAATGTACTATTGTCCATTTCTTTTGTAAAGATGGCAGCTGAATAAGCTCCAATAGCAATAAAACCGGCATGTCCTAATGAGAATTGACCGGCGACTCCTAAGATAAGGTTTAAACCTGCTGCATAAATAACGTTCAACATAATTGTCATCAATGTAATTCGGTAGAATGGATTAATAACGCCTGTTGAAGTTAGAAAGTAGATTGCCGCAAAACCAAAGAGCGCTAGCGCTAACCATGATATACTTCGTAAATGTATTCTTTGCATGTTCTCACCTAAACTTTCTCTTTAACATTCTTACCAAACAACCCTGAAGGAAGTACCAGTAAGATAACAATTAATAATCCATAAACTACGGCATCTTTATACATTGATCCACCCATGAAAGTAACAATTGTTTCTAGAATACCAATGACATATCCACCAACCATTGCTCCAGGAATTGACCCAACGCCTCCAACAACGGCAGCTACGAAGGCTTTTAGACCTAAAGCTGTACCCATACCTGGAGAGATTGAATTATAATAAACACCAACTAGGACACCGGCAATACCTGCAAGTCCTGAACCTAAGGCGAATGTAAAGGAAATAACGCGGTTCACATCAATCCCCATTAATTGTGACGCTTCTGAGTCTACGGCAACAGCTCGCATTGCTTTCCCCATTTTTGAACGTTGAACAATTATATACAGTAAGATCATTAAGATCACTGTAATAGCAAATACTAAAATTTGTTTAGAGTTAATTACAATATTACCTATACGATAGATTGAAGTCTCAAGTGGTGACGGAAAAGCTCTAACTTCCGGACCTAAGAAATAAATCATAGTATTCTGTAGAAAATAAGACACACCAATAGCTGTAATCAAAGAAGCTACTCGAGTTGAATTACGTAAAGGCTTATATGCAACACGTTCAATTACGACTCCTAAAATTGCACAAAATATCATAGCAATTAACATTGCTAAGAATAAGTTCATCTCTAAAACTGTGACTAAGTAATACCCTACAAAGGCACCCATCATAAATATATCGGCATGTGCAAAGTTAATTAGTTTAATCGTACCATATACCATTGTATAACCTAAGGCCATCAATGCATATATACTACCTAAAGCAACACCATTTACTAGTTGCTGCAAAAATAGTTGCATAATAAAATTCCTTTCTTGTTAAAATTTAATAATTTATAAGAGTATAATATAGACTTTCTAATTTTACAACCGGTTTTCTTAAATAAATTAGCTTTTCTCTAATAATTCCAATTAAAAACAAATGTAACCGTTTCATTTTTCTGTCTTTATCCTTTTTAAACTACACTTCTACAAATTATATATTTTATTGAATGTTTCTAATTTAATTCTAATAAAAAGACTGTAAGCTAATAACAAACATGTTAATAGCTTACAGTTTATGTCTTAAAACGTGTTGCTATTCACCCACATTAACAGCTTCTACGTTTGCAACTTCACCATTTGTTAATTGCAACATTAAAACTTCTTTAACTGGGTTATGATCTTCGTCAATTGAGAACGTACCCGTTAACCCATTAAATGTTTCCGTCGCTGCTAAAGCATCTGTAACTGCTTGACGATCAGCTGATCCCGCACGCTCAACAGCATCTAATAATAACATTGTCGCATCATAACTTAATACTGCGAATTGATCTGCTTGTTTACCATATTCTTCTTCAAACTTTGTTAAGAAAGCTTGTAAGTCTTCATCTTCACTTAATGGAGAATAGTGAGCTGTATAGTAAACATCGTTTACGTTACTTGCTCCTGCTAAGTCAACCAAAGTTTGGTTACCTAAACCATCTCCTCCGACAATCGGTTGTGTAATTCCTAATTCACGTGCTTGTTTAATTAATAAACCAACTTCTGTATAGTAACCAGGTACATAAAGTACATCAAACTCTTGAGATAGTAATGATGTTAACGATGCTGTAAAATCAGTATCGCCTGATTGGAATGATTCAGTTGTAACAACTTGTCCTCCTAAAGCTTCAAACTCTTCAGTAAATGCCTGCTCTAGCCCTGTCGCATAGTCCGTAGATTGGTCAACGAATAATGCTGCTGTTTGTGCACCTAATGTTTCCGTAACATATGTTGCTGCCGCACGGCCTTGGAATGCATCTTCAAATGCTACACGGAATAAATACTCAAACACATCTCCATTATCGTCTAATGTCATACCATTCCCCGTTGCTGCTGGTAAAATTGCTGGAACTGCTGCTTCTTGAATGACTGGAATTTGTGCGTTAGAGTCACCTGTTGTTGCTGGTCCTACAATTCCGACAACGTCTTCAGATGCTAATCGCTGAGCAACTGAAGCAGCTTCAGTTAAATCTGATGTATTATCATACTCTACGTATTCAACCTCACCACCTAATACTCCACCATTTTCATTTACTTCTTTAACTGCTAATTTTGCCGCCTCTGACATGGGTGTTCCGTAAGCCGCTGCATCTCCAGTTAATTCAAAGTTTCCACCGATTTTTACAGTATCTTGCGCTAATACTTGACCTGCTCCTAATAAACTCGACCCGACTGCTAATCCTGTTAATAAAGACAACGCTAATTTTCTTAATTTCATTTTGTACTCCTCCTCAAGAATAATTTTTCAACAAAAAACCTGACTTAGACAGATTATCTAGGTCAGGTTTTTTGGCTCACTTTAAAAAAGTGCATCAAATATTCCCACTCTAGATATCAATCTATGTGGGCATCAAAATAACTAGCACCTCATAGACACAAACAACCGAAGCCGTGTTTGCACCTAATCATTTAGCTACAAACACTATCTAATGATAATGCTAATAATAATATTTTGAACGTTTAATACACTTTTCTTCATGTGATTCCCTCTTATCTTTTGTTGTTAGATTTATAATAAACGATTAATTAGATTAAGTCAACAATTATTTAACTATAATCTCATTTACTTTTCATATAATAGTGAAATTTGCTAAGTTATACTCATATAGTATACTTTATATTAATTATTTCTTTAAAAAACAGTTTTTATATGTTTAAATAAGAATATTATTAAAATTTTAATTTAAGGGAGTTTGAAAATGAAATCACAAAAATTAGGGATTATCGGAGTCGGCCACGTAGGAGAGCATGTCTTAGCCTACGCAAGTTCTTCTGACTTATTCGGGGAAATCGTTGTTGTAGATAGTAGAGAAGAGCTAGCTTTTGGTGAAGCTTTAGACCAAGACCATGCTACTGGATTACTTTCTCGTCAAAATGTTAACATCCATTCATCAAATGATTATAATGATCTGAGCGATGCGGATGTTATCATTGTTTCAGCAACGCACGTTTATCCCAATGGTGAAGTACCAGCGGACCGTCAACAATTATTAACGAACAATGCTTCAATTATTCGTTCAATTATGAAAAACATAAGCGAAGTAACGCAAGAAGCGATCATTATCTTTATTACGAACCCAGCTGATACTGTCATTTATATGGCTGCGAATGAATTTTCATATCCAAAAGAACGTATGATGAGTACAGGATGTATGTTAGACTCAGCAAGATTACGTTATATCATCGGTAAGCATTACGGCGTTGATCCTAAATCAGTGAGTGGATACATGATGGGTGAGCATGGTTACAGTGCAGTACCAATCTTAAGTCGCGTAAGTGTAGCTGGTATTCCTTATGACCAATTATCAGAGCATTTCCCTGATATTGAACCATTAACTGCTGACGAAGTTCAAGAAAAAGTTGTTCAAGCAGCTTATGAAGTATTTGATAACAAATTTAGAGTAACAAACGCAGCAGTGGCGCAGTCATCAATCGAATTAGCACGTTCAATTCTGTTAGATGAGCATTCAATTTATCCTGTAAGTACACCATTATTTGATGGTGAGTACAACACAGAACGCCCAGTAGCATTTAGTACTCCGACAGTAGTTACACGTCAAGGTTGGACTAAACGCTTCGAAGTATCATTAAATGAATGGGAAACTGAGAAATTAAATGCTTCAGCTGAAAGCATTCGTGCTTCGATCGATTTAGCAGAATCATTACTATAATCATTAACTATTCAAGCTGAGAGGTATTTACTTCTCAGCTTTTTTGTATTGATTTATAAAATTTACACACTAAAAAAGCAGAAGGTCTATGCCCTTCTGCTTGTAAATTATACTGATTATTCTGCTGATACGTTCTCAGCCGAAACAATTTCACCTTCTTGTAGTTCTATCATAACCGCTGGTTTTACTGGGTTATGGTCTTCGTCAATCGCGAATGTCCCCGTTACTCCCGCAAATTCAGTTGTTTCAGCAATCGCATCTGTAATGGCTTGTGGATCTGTTGAACCACTACGTTCGATAGCATCAATAATTAACATAGCTGCATCATAACCAAGTGCGTTCCATGTTCCACCTTCTTTACCATACTTTTCTTCAAAAGCTGAAAGAAAATTCTGAACCGACTCTTCTTCACTTTCGTTTGAGAAGTGGTCAGTATAGTAGATGTCGTTCGCATTCTCAACTCCTGCAAGGTCTAATAAAACTTCACTTGAGAATCCGTCAGGTCCAATAATTGGTTGTTCAATTCCCATCTCACGGGCTTGTTTAATAATTAATCCTGCTTCAGTATAATAAGCTGGAATATAAATAACATCAAAGTCTTGTGTCATCGCTGTTGTTAGAATCGCTGAAAAGTCTGTATCACCAGCTGTAAATGAATCTTCATTGACAATCGTTCCACCACGACTCTCAAATTCAGCATTGAAGTTGTCCGCTAACCCGCGTGAATAATCTGACGATTGATCCACAAACACAAGTGCATTCGTTGCACTTAAATCTTCAGCAGCAAAGGCTGCTCCTGCACTTCCTTGATATGAGTTATTGAAACACACTCTAAAGAAGTATTCTAAAACATCTCCGGCTGAATCAAAAGTAATATTATCATCCGTTGCTGATGGAGATACCATTGGAATGTTCGCCTCTGTGAAAATTGGCAGTTGCGCCTCTGTGTTTCCTGTTGTTGCCGGTCCGACCACTCCAACAACGCCTTCAGCTACTAATCTTTGGGCTACCGATGCAGATTCTGTTACATCACTTTGATTATCATAACTCACAATCTCAATTTCTTGACCATCAAGTACTCCACCATTGGCATTCACTTCTTCAACAGCTAACTCTAAACCTTCTAACATTTGAGTCCCATAAGACGCAGCGTCCCCGGATAATTCATAGTTAGCACCAATTTTTACGGTATCTTGTGCTGAAGTTAAGACTGGCGATAGAAGTGCCGATGCGATTGTAATCCCAGTAATAATATGTTTCCCGATTTGTTTAATTTTAATGTCCATAATTTCCTCCAAATTTTATAAGTTAAATTTTTCCGGCAGGCCGAGTAATAATAGGCCTGCCACCATTAATCGACTGTCGTTATCTAATTGTAAGTTGCTTTCTGTATCTCCCATTATTATCCTCCTCTTCTTATAAAATCTTTATTCTAAATTATATTCTATACAATAAAATGAGAAAAGACAACACTTTTCTCATTTTAAATTAATATTAAGTTATAATTTTGATGCTTATGACTCTGGTAACTCACTTAAATGCTCTTTAATATGATTAATAAAGTGCTTTAATACTTCAATTCTGGCAAATTTCTTTTGATTAGTCGCAACAATATACCACGGAGCATTAGCCGTATGGGTACGATCTAGCATCTCTTCATAAGCAGCAATATATTCATCCCACTGGCTTCGATTGCGCCAATCATCTTCGGTAATTTTATAATTCTTATCTGGTTCTTCTTGGCGATCTTCGAAACGCTCTTTTTGCTCATCTTCATCAATATACATAAAGAATTTCATCACAATACTTCCGTGATCTGTTAATACTTTTTCCGTATGATTAATCTCATCATAAGCGCGTTCCCATTCTGACTCTGAAGCAAACCCTTCGATTCGTTCAACGAGAACACGACCATACCAGCTTCGGTCAAAGATGGCCATGTCTCCATCTTTGGGGAATTTGGTCCAAAAACGCCATAAATAATGATAGCTGTTTTCTAAATCTGTCGGTGCTTTAATTCCATGAATCGTATAACTTCGAGGATCAATATGGCGCGTCAATCTTTGGATTGCTCCACCCTTACCAGCCGCATCTACCCCTTCAAAAGCAGTAATAATAGCAATATCTTTCGTATAACAATCATAAACTAAATCAGCAGCTTCCTTTTGTAAAATTTCTAATTCTTTGTCGTACTCTTTATCTGAGATTGTCTTAGATAAATCAAACTCATCTAACTGGGTATCTTCTATATAATATTTACGATCCGATTTATCTGCTCGCTCTCTTGCTAAAGTCACTCGTTCAATCCCTGATGTGATTTCTTCGAGCGTAATACCTAAAACAGTCTTAGCTGCTAACTTTCTGTCTTCTGCATTAATTATATTCCATGGACTTTCAGGCACATCTGTTTTCTTTAAGACTTTACCAAACCATTCTAAATATTCTTCATAGTTTTTGTTTTGTTTATAATCATTATCTGATAGTAAAAATTGACGGAATTTAGAATCTTCTAAAGCTTCTATATTTTTACTTTGGGTTTTTTCTTTAATATGTAAAAAGAATTTAATAACAATAGTGCCATCATCCAGAAGCATATGTTCTAAGTTTAATAATTCTTCAGTTCTTTGCTTTAATTTATCACTCGATCGTTCATCTTTGTTCATAACCTGTGAGTAAAAACTTTGATCAAATACGACGACTTCTTCGTGACTTGGTAGTTTTTGCCAAAAACGCCACACGCTTGGATGTAGATAATCAACATCAGACCGACTGTCAAATAGTTCAACTTTGACATAACGCGGGTCTAATTCTCTTGTTAAATCATTAATAATGTCGCCCTTCCCTGAGCTCTCCCAACCATCCACTAGGATGAGCACAGGTATCTTTAATCTTTGGACGATTCTTTGTAACTTATCAATTTCTTCCCCTAGATTCGACCGTTTAAAATTGTCATAGCGATCATCAATATCATCGAAATCATATTTTTTTAACATACACTTTCCTCTTCCTTTCATGATACTTAGTCCAAAAAATTAAGTTGATTGTTACAAAAGTGCCAACTTTCCTACTTAAAACTCAATATCAAAATTAATTTCATAAACACTTTCCGAAAGAATACCATCATAGTCGTAACGACCGACTAACATACTTAGTTCTTCACTCGCATCAATAATTCTACCGTTGATTTTCAAGATATTATTTTGTACCCGACCATCTTCCTGAGCTGTGAAGCTTCCCTGCTTACCATCGATGGTGCCTTGAAATTCAGCAAAACCACGAATTAATTCTGGAGTAACGTCGGCTTCTGATTGATGTGTTAGGTAATTAGCTTCAATCGTTCCCGTAATTTCCTTGCTTCTAATCTCATAACTCACATTCCAAACTGTGATAACTTTATCTTTATTATCTGTCAAAATATTTTGTTTAAAGTCTCTTTTTACTTTTCCAGTTGTTGACACTAACATGGCAATCATCCTTTCTTATTTCGTACATTTTAGCATTATTCCACATTAAGTTCTAATATACACACTCGTTGAAAAAACTATTTCACTGACTTTGTAATCGGTTGCATTTCCTTACTCAAATTAATACCTTTATATTATCCTATTAAATTTTTAATTAAACATTGCTGAAAGTAAAGTTATTCAGTATAATTTGAATGATATAAAATGAGAAAAAGGTGAGAATATGAATTATAAAAGTACCCGTAACTCGAAAAACATCGTAACACCCTCTCAAGCTATACTCCAAGGACTTGCTACCGATGGTGGTTTATACGTTCCAGAATCGTTCCCACGTTTTGACTTAGATTGGGAATTACTCAGTCAATATACCTATCAAGAAATGGCTCACTTTATTTTAAAACCATTTCTTTCCGACTTTTCTGATGAGCAGCTAAAACGCTGTATAGAATTGGCCTATGATAATAAATTTGATACAGAAGTGATTGCACCGATAGTAGGCATCGATGAGAAACATTATCACCTGGAATTATTCCATGGATCAACGATTGCTTTTAAAGATATGGCCTTATCGATATTACCGCACTTAATGAAAACTTCTGCTGAGATTAATCATAATCACAATGATATTCTAATCTTAACGGCGACCTCTGGTGATACTGGTAAAGCAGCAATGGCTGGTTTCTCAGATGTTCCCGGAACTAAAATCATTGTCTTCTATCCTGAAGGTGGTGTAAGTTCTATTCAGGAGCAACAAATGCTTACGCAAACTGGAGATAATACACATGTTGTTTCCATTGTTGGAAACTTCGATGATGCTCAAACTGAAGTTAAAAACATATTTAATGATTCAGTTCTCCGTGACGAACTTCAATCTTATGACAGCCAATTTTCTTCAGCGAACTCTATGAATATTGGTCGTTTAGTCCCTCAAATTGTGTATTATTTTTATGCTTATGCTCAACTTGTGAAACAAGGCAACATTGATGCAGGCAGTGACATTGATTTTAGTGTTCCTACGGGTAATTTCGGTAACATACTTGCCGGTTACTACGCTAAACGATCAGGCTTACCAATTGGAAAACTATTGTGTGCTTCAAATGATAATAAAGTACTCTATGATTTCTTCCAAGAAGGTGAATACAATCGCCAACGTGACTTTATATTGACGATTTCTCCTTCGATGGACATTCTAGTCTCTAGTAACCTAGAACGCCTTGTCTATCATGCTGTAAATGAAGATAGCGAGCGTTTAAGCGATTTAATGGAGCAATTAGATACAAAGGGCCACTATAATTTAACGGACGAGGAACAGGGGCATTTCTCAAGTTTCCTATCTGATTATGTGACCGAAGCCCAAACTAAAGAAGAAATTAATACTGTCTACAAAGAAACAGGCTATATTATGGATACCCACACGGCAGTAGCGTCTCGAGCGTGGCGTAATCTCAACCAAGAAGGCCTTTCAACGAATCCTGCTGTTATCATTTCAACAGCCAGCCCCTACAAATTCCCCGAGGCTGTTTTAGTTGCGCTTGGTGTTGAAGCTGAAACATTAACGGATCAAGAATTATTAGATAAATTAAATGAATTATCAAATATCCCTTATCCACCAGCAATTGAAGGTTTACTTGAGGCAGAAAGGTTACACGATACTACTATAGAAGTTTCTGACATGCGCGAATTTGTCCGAAATATTGCTAGATAAGTAATCGAAGATACACAAAAGGCAGAAGTACTTAACTGTTCTTCTGCCTTTTCTTATATAATTATGCTTTTGCTTTTTCTTCCTTAACCCATGAGTCAATTTTGTTAATTTCTTCAACGATATATGCATGAAGCGTTGTATTTAACTCTTCAAAACCATCAATTTCTCTAATTGGTGTAAAATCATTGACTAACTCACTCATGAAGCTTTCTAGTAATCCATCCGAAAGTTCAATTGATTTATTGATAATTGTATGCAAGTTACCGATTAATTGGTAGCGACTCCCAATTAATTCACCGAAATCATTCGATTTATCACGCTCTTTAATTAATACAACGCGACCTAAATAATAATCGTAGAATGCGATATAAGTTTTACCATTAAAGTAATAGTTTAATAATACTTCACAATCATCTAGTGAAAATTCTTTCTTATGTTTTAAACTTAATGTATCATCCACAGTTTTGTTGATAGTTGCAAAGATTTCTTTCGCAACAGTTTCTTCATTGGTTAAATCAGATGCAATGTCTTCAATATTAAATAATGGTGTATTCCAAACTGATTCACGACGGCTAAAACGGAAGAAGTATTTATAATAATCGTGTAATAAGTAATTACGACGACGGATATTATAAACGATATATTTTTGGGCTGGATCTTCGATATAATCAGCGGCTAAACGGATTGCTTGGTTCTCAGTAATATATTGCATTAATTTCTCTCCTTAATTATACTAATAATTAGCTACTCATATGATACCATTTAATAAATATTAATTGAATGTTTAAATGGGTAAATTTATTTTTAATACTTTATAAACATACCACAAAAATCGAAATGAGGGTAATAATGTACATAAGACAAACAAAGAAAAGTGAAATTCCTGATGTTATGTCAGTCATTGAATACGGCCGACAATTACAAAGAAAGAATGGGAACAATATTCAATGGCCGAATCATTATCCGGCAGCTAGTGATATTGAAACAGATATCTTAAATAGCCATAGCTATGTTTGTGTGATTGACGATCAAGACCAAACGGACTTACCAGAGGAAACAATCGTTGCAACGATGTGTATTCAAAGTGGCGAAGATCCAACCTATCAAGATATCACTGGTGAGTGGTTAAATGACCGACCTTATGTAACTATTCATCGAATTGCTTCCAATCAACAGATTAAAGGTGCTGGAAGCTTTTGTATGCAGTACGTTATAGATCATTACGACAATATAAAAATCGATACACATCGAAAGAATACTTCTATGATTGCTTTAATCGATAAATTTGGCTTTCAACATTGCGGTGATATTATCATTGAAGACGGAACACCTAGAGAAGTTTTTCAATATTCTAAATAATTTTGTTCCTGGCTAATATTTCAGTCAGGTATTTTTTTTGTGAATAAAAAAACCTATGAGCTTCACTCATAGGTCAGTTTGAAAGTTATTTAAATGGATCCACTTCATAATCAACACGCATTAAGAACAGGCCATTCGGTGGCGCTGTTGGTCCCGCTTCATTTCGGTCTTTTACTTCTAATAGCCTTTGCATCTCATCCACTGGCTTTAAGCCATCTCCAATTTGAAGGAGAGTTCCAACCAGTATACGAACCATATTGTATAAAAAACCTTTTCCATAAAATCGGAAGACTAATTCGTTCTTCGCTTCATCTATCCAAGCTTCAGCTTCTAACACATGGCGCACTTTATTCTCAATGTCAGTTTTCGTAGAACAAAAACTTGTAAAATCATGTTCACCAACTATAATCTTAAGCGCCTCTTGAATTCGTTCCAAATCAAAAGCATACGGATGATGACTCGTGTATAATCGCTTGAACGGATCGGGAAAATCATTAATATCTATCCGATACTGATACTCTTTACCGATGGCATGATAGCGAGCATGAAATTCATCCGATACTTGCGCTACATCGACGATTCGAATAGATTGGTCTAAGATGCTGTTCAACGCTTTACGCATTGAATTAGGCTGTATTTTAGCTGGATAATCGACATGGATGACTTGTCCGAGTGCATGAACACCAGAATCGGTTCTTCCCGATGTTGAATTCTTAATTAATTCCCCAGGTTTAGCCTTTGCCATAATATGTAAGGCCTTTTGCAAAGCTTCTTGTATCGATGGTCCATTTGGTTGCACTTGATAGCCAACATAGTTAGTGCCGTCATATTGAATTTTTAACGCATAACGTGTCGTCATTCAGTTTACCTCCAATTACAAATTATCCAATAAAGATTCGAATCGCAATTAATGCTGCTGTTACTAATAATAAAATTAAGAGTGCATAAGCATCTATTTTTGAGTATTTTAATTGTCTATATTTTGTCCGACCTTCTCCACCTCTATAACCTCGAGCCTCCATGGCAATCGCCATCTCATCAGCCCGGTTAAATGCGCTAACGAACAGTGGAATTAAGATGGGTACCATCGCCTTAACACGGTCAATGAAACTACCTTCATCGAATTCTACTCCTCGAGCTCTTTGAGCATTCATAATCTTTTGTGCTTCATCCATCAAAGTAGGAACATAGCGTAAAGCAATTGAAAGCATTAAAGCCACTTCGTGTGAAGGAAAACCTAAACGAGTCAAAGGTCTTAATAAGTGTTCAATACCATCTGTTAATTCTAATGGCGCTGTTGTAAGAGTTAAGATGGTTGACATCATTATAATTAAGACTAATCGCATAAAGATATAAATCGCATTGATGACCCCTAAAGATGTAATCGTTACCGGACCTAATTGGAAATAAACCGTTCCACCCACAGTAAATAACATCTGAAATATAACAGTGAACATAATAATCCACAACATTGGTCGAATTCCACGTAAAAAGTAAGATATAGAAATATTACTTAATTTGATGACAAAGAATACAAATGCGGCAAGGAGTAAGTAAGCTAGCCAATGATTTGCTAAAAAAACAATGACAATGAAAAAGAAACTGCCTAATAATTTAGTGCGGGGATCTAATTCATGAATTATTGAATTACCTTGCAAATAGCGGCCTAAAAGTAATTTATCAAACATTTTGAGACACCTCACTCTTTAGAGTACGAGATTGCTTAATTTTTACAATCTCATCAGCTAATTGATCTACAGTAATCGGTTGGGTTTCTTTAATATAAGTTGTATCTAACTGAGTATCAATGTCTTTAAAGAACTGCAGCGAATGAGGTAGGGAAAGTTGTAAAGTTTCTAGTTTATCCTCATCTTTAAATATTTCTAAGGGTTCTCCTGTCTTAACCACTGTTCCATTCTCCATCACAATGACATTATCGGCATATAAGGCCACATCTTCCATTTGGTGAGTTACTAAAACGAGTGTTAAGTTTTGTTGGCGATGTAAATTAACAAACATCTCAAGCATATACTTCTGACCCGCTGGATCTAAACCAGCTGTCGGCTCATCAAGGACAAGAACGCTTGGTTCTAAGGCTAGAACACCAGCGATAGCGACACGTCTCATTTGTCCTCCACTCAAGTCAAACGGAGAGCGGTCGTAAAGATTCTCAGGTAAACCTACTAAAGAAAGTTTCTCACGAGCAATGCGTTCAGCTTCTTCTTCGGAAACACCAAAGTTTAAAGGTCCAAACATCACATCTTTTAAGACGGTTTCTTCAAACAACTGAGACTCTGGAAATTGAAACACGACACTGACTTGTTTTCTTAGTGCTTTTAAGTTTTTATTTTTAGAATCAGCAGTAATTTCTACATCATTAATCTTTACAGTACCATGCGTTGGTCGTAACAACACGTTTAGATGTTGAATCAGAGTAGATTTCCCAGACCCAGTATGTCCGATAATAGCCGTAATCTTTCCCTTAGGAATACTTAAGTTCACATTTTTTAATGCTGAAACGGCAAATGGACTACCCGCATTATAAATATGATCTACATTGTTAAATACGATTGGATTATCCATTGTAATAAAGCCTCCTCATCGAAATATTCGTCCGGTATATCTACTCCACGCTCCATTAAAGCATGTTTCAACTTCTGTGTGAATGGTAAATCAAGTCCCATATCTATCAAGCCCTTACCTAAATTAAAGATATCAGCTGGAACACCTTCATTTTTCTTTTCGCCATCTTTCATTACTATAATTCGATCTGCTTTGGAAGCTTCGTCGATATCATGTGTGATAGAAATAACAGTTAAATCATGTTGTTCTTTAACTTTCTCAATCGCTTCAATCACTTCTTCGCGACCTAATGGATCTAACATCGCCGTTGCTTCATCGAGTAAAATTACATCTGGACGTAAAGCGATTACACTTGCTAGTGCCACTCTTTGCTTTTGACCACCAGACAAACGGGCTGGCTCTTTCTTTTTATGCTCAGTCATTCGTACTTGCTGAAGTGCTTCATCAACACGTTGAATCATCTCAAGTCGTTCGACTCCATTGTTTTCTAGACCAAAAGCAACATCGTCTTCAACCGTTGCTCCAACAAATTGATTGTCTGGATTTTGAAAAACCATTCCGACAGATCTTCTAGCTTCCCAAACGGTTTCTTCATCTAATAATTTACCATTGATAAATACTTCTCCACTTGTAGGTACTAAGAGACCATTCATAATTTTTGCTAAGGTTGATTTACCGGATCCATTAGGTCCGATTAATGCTACCCATTCTCCTTTATTGATGGTCAGGTTAACATTCGTCAAAGCAAAAGACTCTACGCCTTGATATTGAAATGATATATCTTTTAATTCGATGATAGGATTGTTCATTATTATCTTCCTTTCGCGACACATCTTACTGATTTTTTCATAGGTAAATATACCATTTATTTTGTTTCGTTTCTCAAAAGAATCATATACTTAACTATAAAAAAAGCACTTACGATAGAAGCACATGGATTGGAGGAGAAAATCCCCTCCAATCTAAGCAATGAACATTGCTTGTGCATTAGAGCTAGACCAAATTATTGATCATAACACTCTCCATCATTAAGTGACTAAACTTTTGGTTCTTATTTAATTATTAAACTAACTCTAAGATTACCATTGGAGCAGCGTCACCACGTCGTGGTCCTTTTTTAAGGATACGAGTGTAACCTCCATTACGGTTTTCATAACGGTTAGCATAATTATCGAATAAACGATCTAATACTGATTCAATAATTACTTCGTCATCTTCAATACGAGCATCAGCTAATTCGCGGCGTAAGAATGAAGCTGCCTTACGACGAGAAGCTAAGTCACCTTTTTTACCTAATGTAATCATTTTTTCAACAGTTTTACGAACTTCTTTAGCACGAGCTTCAGTCGTTTCGATGCGTTCGTTGATAATTACATCAGTCGTTAAATCACGTAGTAATGCTTTACGTTGTGTACTTGTACGTCCTAATTTACGGTATGCCATTAAGATTCCTCCATTTCTTGTAAAATAAACCCTACTGATCTATTATTCGTCGTCTTTCAGACTTAGGCCTAGATCATCTAATTTGCCTTTAACTTCTGCTAATGATTTACGTCCTAAGTTACGAACTTTCATCATTTCAGCTTCAGTTTTATTTGTAAGTTCTTGAATTGTATTAATTCCAGCACGTTTCAAGCAGTTGTATGAACGAACAGATAAGTCTAATTCCTCAATTGTCATGATAAGAACTTTTTCTTTTTCTGCTTCTTCTTTTTCAACCATAATTTCAGCTTCGCGTGCTTCATCGTTTAAGTTAACAAAGATATTTAAATGTTCAGTCAATATTTTTGCAGCTAAACTTAAAGATTTTTCTGGACTAATTGATCCGTCTGTCCAAATGTCTAAAGTCAATTTATCAAATATATTCTTTTGACCAATACGTGTATTTTCAACTTGATAATTCACTTTTTCAATTGGTGTATATATTGAATCGATTGGTAATACACCAATTGGCATATCATCACTCTTATTGTATTCGCTACGTGCATAACCTCGACCGTTGGACACGCTAATACGCATGTTCAATTCTGCATCTTCGGCTAAGGTACAAATATGTAAATCTGGATTTAAAATTTGTACATCATTATCATGAATAATGTCAGCAGCTGTTACTGTTTTTGGACCCGCAACATTTAATTCAATTACTTTGCTTTCTTCCGTGTGCAATTTAAGGGCTAACTTCTTCAAGTTTAAAATGATCGTAGGAACATCTTCCACTACACCATCGACTGTAGCGAACTCATGAAGCACACCATCAATTTGAATATTAGTTACTGCTGCACCTGGTAATGAAGATAGCAGAATACGACGTAATGAGTTTCCAAGAGTTGTTCCATATCCACGTTCTAATGGTTCAATCACGATCTTGCCAAATTTTTCATCTTCACTGACTTCAACCGTTGTAATCTCTGGTTTTTCAATCTCGATCATTAGTAATTTTCCCCTTTCAATACGTTATGTCTCAATGATAATTTTGTAGCAACATTAAAAGTTTTTAAATATAGGAATTATCATTAAACACGACGACGTTTTGGTGGACGAGCACCGTTATGTGGGATTGGGGTTACGTCACGAATTGCTGAAACCTCTAATCCAGCTGCTTGTAATGAACGGATTGCTGATTCACGACCAGATCCTGGTCCTTTAACTGCAACCTCTACAGATTTCATACCATGTTCCATTGCGCCTTTAGCAGCAACTTCTGATGCCATTTGAGCTGCAAATGGAGTAGATTTTTTTGATCCACGGAATCCTAATGATCCTGCTGATGACCAAGAAAGTGCGTTACCATTCTCGTCTGTAATCATAACGATTGTATTATTGAATGTTGAACGAATATGTGCGATTCCACGTTCAATATTTTTTCTGTCGCGACGACGTCTACGAGCTTGTTGTCTTTTTGCCATGAAGTCTTAACCTCCCTTTTAAATTAATTATTTCTTACCTTGAACTGCTTTTTTTGGACCTTTACGAGTACGAGCGTTGTTTTTAGTGTTTTGTCCGCGAACTGGCAAGTTACGACGGTGACGGTTACCACGGTATGATCCGATTTCTTGTAAACGTTTGATGTCTAAACTTACTTCACGACGTAAATCACCTTCAACTTTGATTCCGTCAACAATAGAACGTAAACGGTCTAATTCATCGTTAGATAAATCTTGTACGCGAGTGTTTTCAGATACGTTAGCATCTGCACAGATTTGTTTTGCTGTAGTGTTCCCGATTCCAAAGATATATGTTAATGAAATAACAATACGTTTGTCACGTGGAATATCAACTCCTGCTATACGAGCCATAGACTAGTTTCCTCCTTTTTCTTAAAATTAACCTTGACGTTGTTTGTGTTTTGGATTTTCGCAAATTACCATTACTTTACCATTACGGCGGATAACTTTGCACTTTTCACAAATTGGTTTTACTGATGCTCTAACTTTCATCATTTTCCCTCCTTAAACTTCTTAACCATCGACTATTTAAAGCGATATGTAATTCGACCTTTTGTCAAATCATAAGGAGACATTTCAACTGTTACTTTATCTCCTGGCAAAATACGGATATAGTTCATACGAATTTTACCTGAAACATGAGCTAAAATTTCGTGGCCATTTTCTAATTCAACTTTGAACATTGCATTTGGCAAGGTTTCTAAAATAATTCCTTCTACTTCAATAACATCATCTTTAGCCATTAATACTTCCTCCTTTTTTTACCAGTTAGTGAAATGCTTTGGTATCTATTCTCCAAGAATATTACGTATCTCACGATAAACTACTTCAATCGGATTTTCACCACTAATGCGGTGTAGTATGTTTTTATCATCGTAGAATTCTAAGATCGGTTTAATTGATTCCATCTGTAAGTTAATACGGTGTCTAACTTTTTCAGGTTTGTCATCTTCACGTTGATAGAAGTCATGAGAACCACAGTTATCACAAACACCATCAACTGAAGGTGGATTGTATACTTTATGATAAGTAGCTCCACAATTACGACAAATAATTCTACCGCTTAGACGTTTTTCAAGGACATCTGAATCAACATCGATATAAATAACAGCGTCAATATCAGAATTCATCTCTTTTAAATTCTCTTCTAGTGCATGTGCTTGTTGAAGCGTTCTTGGGTATCCATCTAGCATAAATCCATTAGATTGGACATCTGATTCTGATAAACGTTCACGAACTAAATTGTTCGTAACATCGTCAGGCACAAGATTACCAGCATCTGTATATGATTTAGCTTCTAATCCCAACTTCGTTTCATTCTTAATTGCTTCACGGAAGATATCCCCTGTTGCAATATGTACCATTGAATAATCTTTGGAGATATGTTCACTTTGTGTTCCTTTCCCTGCTCCGGGAAGGCCCATTAATAAAATATTCATATAAATCGTCCTTACTTATTTAATATCGATGAACTATTGATAAAGAAATCCTTTATAGCGACGTTTTACCATTCTACCTTCGATTTGTTTAGTTGTTTCTATTGCAACACCTACAACAATTAAAATACTTGTTCCACTTAATGAAATATTCATTGGTATTTCCCAGATAAATCCAGCAACGATCGGTAATACGGCGATTAATGTTAGATATAATGCACCGACACCACTTAAGCGATTAATTAATTGTGTAATAAATGTCTCGGTATCATTACCAGGACGTACACTTGGAATATAAGCGCCTTGTTTCTGTAAATTTTCTGCTACTTTCTCAGGGTTAACCTGTACTAATGAATAGAAATAAGTAAAGGCAATTAGTAATACAGTATAGAATACTGCTCCTAATGGATGTTGTAAGTTAAACAAGTTTCCGAAAAATTGCATCACTGGACCTGCGTTGTCAGTACTTAAGAAAGAAAAGATCGTTTGTGGTGTTGTAATAAACGACGTTGCGAAAATTACAGGAATAACACCCGCAGAGTTAATCTTTAATGGTAAGTGCGCTGTATGTCGGGCACCAGTTGCTTTCTTAGAGTGATGAATTGGAATACGTCTTTGTGCTCTTTCCATTAGAACTACAATAACAATACTTACGATGATTACTAGTACAATGGCTAATAATATTAGTAAGTTTTGTGTCAGTTCATTACCTGTCACACCTGATATAGATGATTGGAAAAATCCATAAAAATCTTTTGGCACTTCTGCAACAATACCGGCGAAGATCAACATAGATACTCCGTTTCCGACACCATTACGTGTGATTTGCTCACCTAACCAAACTAAGAACATTGTTCCTGCCGTTAAGATTAAAGCAATTGTTAAATAAGTTGCCATTGTAGGGTTATTAATTAAACCTAAACCAGATAACTGGTTAAATCCAAATGATAATCCTAAAGATTGGATAAAGCCTAAAACTATTGCAGTGTAAGTAGTAGCTTGATTAAGCTTACGTCTACCGACTTCACCTTGTTTGGCCCACTCGGTAAACTTAGGAACTAAGTCCATTTGCAATAATTGCATAATGATTGATGCAGTAATGTATGGTGATACACCCATCGCAAAGATAGAATATCTTTGAAGTGCACCCCCACCAAAAGTATTCAATAAACCTAATACCCCAGTATTGCTTAATGATTGTAAAGCACCAGCGTTAACACCTGGTACTGGGATATGAGACCCTAAACGGAATACTGCGAAGATAAACAGAGTGAATAAAATTCTACGTCGGATATCTCTAACAGCGAATGCATTTTTCAAGAAGGAAAACATTAAATCACCTCAATCGATCCACCAGCACCAGTGATAGCTTCTTCTGCAGATTTAGAGAATTTAGCAGCTTGAACTGTTAATTTTTTCTCTAAGTTACCATCACCTAAAATTTTAATTCCTGATAATTCGTTTTTCACAACGCCAGATTCAATTAATAAAGCTGGTGTAACTGTTGTGCCATCTTCAAAACGGTTTAATGTTTCTAAGTTCACTACAGCATAATCTTTACGATTGATGTTAGTGAAACCACGTTTTGGTAAACGACGGAATAAAGGTTGTTGTCCACCTTCAAATCCTAAACGTACTCCACCGCCTGAACGTGCTTTTTGACCTTTTTGTCCACGACCAGCTGTTTTTCCGTTCCCTGAACCTTGTCCACGCCCAACACGGTTACGTAATTTGCGTGATCCTTCAGCAGGTTGTAATGTATGAAGTTTCATTCCTTCGGCACCTCCTTATATTAGATTTTATACTTAAGCTTCTTTGACTTCTACTAAATGGCTTATTGTACGAACCATTCCACGAACAGATTCATTGTCAGGTTTCACAACACTCTTGTTAAGTTTTGTTAAGCCTAACGCTTTAGCTGTTTGAATTTGGTTTTGTTTACGTCCAATAAAGCTACGTTTTAATGTGATTTCTAAGTTGGCCATTGAATGTCCTCCTAACCTAAAAGTTCTTCGACTGATTTGCCACGTAATGCAGCAACTTCATCGGCTTCTTTAAGATTTTTTAGACCTTCAACAGTTGCAGAAATCATGTTAATTGGTGTATTTGATCCAAGTGATTTACTTGTTACGTCAGCAATACCAGCTAACTCAATAACGGCACGGACTGGTCCACCAGCGGCAACCCCAGAACCGGCTGTTGCAGGTTTAAGTAATACTTGTCCTCCACAGAATTCACCAACGATTTCATGTGGAATAGTTGTTCCTGATGTAGGGACTTTAATCATGTTTTTCTTAGCATTTTCGATACCTTTACGGATCGCTTCTGGTACTTCTTGAGCTTTACCTGTAGCAAAACCAACGTGACCATTCTTATCACCAACAACTACTAAAGCAGAGAAACGTAGACGGCGTCCACCTTTAACAACTTTAGTTACGCGGTTAATCGCAACTACGCGATCTTCAATTTCGCCTAATGTTTCTGGATTAATAAATTCCATTAAACAATGTTCCCCTTTCTATTAAAATTCTAAGCCGTTTTCACGAGCAGCTTCAGCTAATGCTTGAACACGTCCGTGATATACATATCCACCACGGTCAAATACTACTGTTTTATGTCCAGCAGCTGTTGCGCGTTCAGCAACTAATTTACCAACTGATGCAGCTTGTTCGACTTTTGTTCCATTTGATTTAACTTCTTCGTCTTGTGAAGAGGCACTGACTAGCGTCACACCCGCTACGTCATCAATTAATTGAGCGTAGATGTTAGTATTCGAACGGAATACACTTAAGCGTGGGCACTCTGCAGTACCAGAGATTCTATTACGGATACGTAAATGTCTTTTTTTACGTAATTTATTTCTTTCTGGTTTTGAAATCATTTTGTCACCTCTTTAATTTTTTATTTATTATTTACCAGTTTTACCTTCTTTACGGCGTACAAATTCACCAACATAGCGAATTCCTTTACCTTTATACGGCTCTGGTGGACGAACTGCACGAATGTTTGCTGCTAATTCTCCAACTTTTTCTTTATTGAATCCTTGAACGATGATTTGTGTGTTTGAAGGAACTTCAAAATCAACACCTTCGCTAGCTTCGAATTCAACTGGGTGTGATAAACCAACGTTTAATGTAAGTTTGCTACCTTGTTTTTGTGCACGGTAACCAACACCGATTAATTCTAATTCTTTTTTAAATCCTGTAGACACACCTTCGATCATGTTAGCAATTAATGAACGAGTTGTACCATGGATTGAGCGGTTAGCTTTATTGTCATTTGGACGAGTGAAAGTGATTTCGTTATCCGCGATTTCTAATGAAATTGCTGGCGATAGTTCACGAGTTAATTCGCCTTTTGGGCCTTTAACAGTTGCTGTAGTACCATTTAGTTCTACGGTAACTCCTGATGGAATTACTACAGGTTTTTTACCTATACGACTCACAGTACCGCACCTCCTTATATTTTATAATATTTATCTACAAATTACCAAACGTATGCTAAAATTTCTCCACCGATTTTTTCGTTTCTTGCAACTTTATCAGTTACTAAGCCACGAGAAGTTGAGACGATTGCGATTCCTAAGCCATTTAAAACTTTAGGAATATCTTCAGATTTAGCGTAAACACGTAAACCTGGTTTAGAAATACGTTTTAGACCTGTAATAACTTTTTCGTCATTACGTCCGTATTTTAAGTTTAATTTAATTACATTTTGCTTGTTATCTTCAGTTACTTCATAACCTTTAATGAAACCTTCGTTTTTTAAGATTTCAGCAATTGCCACTTTAGTATTAGAAGATGGTGCTGTTACAGATGTATGTTTTTGTGCGTTTGCATTACGAATTCTTGTTAGAAAATCTGCAATTGGATCTGTCATTACCATGTGTATTTACCTCCTTAGTTTAAAAGTATTTGAATTACCAGCTTGCTTTCTTAACGCCAGGAATTTGTCCTTTATAAGCAAGTTCACGGAAGCAAATACGGCAAAGTTTGAACTTACGGTAAACTGAATGCGGACGTCCACAACGTTCACAACGTGTGTATTCTCTCACTTTATATTTTGGTGTACGTTGATTTTTTTCTACCATTGATTTTTTAGCCAATACGATTCGCCTCCTTTATTATTTTTTAAACGGCATACCTAACTCTTTAAGTAAGGCATGTGATTCTTCGTCAGTGTTTGCTGTTGTTACGATTACAATATCCATTCCACGAACTTTATCTACGTTATCGTAGTTAATTTCTGGGAAAATTAATTGTTCTTTAACACCTAAAGTGTAGTTTCCACGACCATCAAAGGCTTTGTTTGAGATACCTTGGAAGTCACGTACACGTGGTAATGATACTGTGATCAATTTGTCTAAGAAGTCATACATTCTTTGTCCACGTAAAGTAACTTTAGCTCCAATTGGCATTCCCTCACGAAGACGGAAACCTGCAATTGATTTCTTAGCTTTTGTAATAACTGGTTTTTGTCCAGTTAATAATGTTAATTCTGCAACTGCTTTATCTAAGTTTTTAGCATTTGAAACTGCATCACCAACACCCATGTTAACAACAATTTTATCTATTTTTGGTACTTCCATAACAGAAGAGTAGTTAAATTGTTCAACTAATTTGCTAGTGATTTCGTTATTATATCTTTGTTTTAAACGGCTTTCCATTAAACTTTGTCCTCCTTCCCAAAATGATTAGTTAAGTGTTGTATCTGATTTTTTAGAGAAACGTACTTTTTTACCATCTTCAAAACGGTAACCAACGCGTGTTGCTTCTCCGTTAGAATCTACTAATTTTACGTTTGATACATGAATTGGAGCAGGGAATTCTTCGATTCCACCTGTCGCCATTTGAGTAGGTTTTTGGTGACGTTTATGGATGTTTAATCCTTCAACGATCACTTTATCTTGCTTAGGTAAAGTTTTAAGAACTGTTCCTGTTTCGCCTTTATCTTTACCAGCAATAATTTTTACTGTATCTCCTGATTTAATGCGCATGAATTGTTTCCTCCTTCGTAATTGGATTAAAGAACTTCTGGAGCTAATGATACGATACGCATGAAGTTGTTGTCACGTAATTCACGTGCAACTGGTCCAAAAATACGTGTTCCACGAGGTGTCTTATCATCACGAATAATGACACATGCATTTTCGTCAAATTTTATATAAGACCCATCATTACGGCGAGCTCCTGTTTTTGTGCGTACGATTACTGCTTTTACTACGTCACCTTTTTTGACAACTCCACCTGGTGTTGCATGTTTAACTGTTGCAACAATTACATCACCAATGTTAGCTGTTTTACGACCTGATCCACCTAGTACTTTAATAGTTAATACTTCACGTGCACCAGAGTTATCGGCAACTTTTAATCGACTTTCTTGTTGAATCATTCCGATGTCCTCCTTCCGATTTCTTCTTTATGTATTAGATAATTACAGCTTCTTCAACGATATCTAATAAACGGAAGCGTTTCGTTTTAGATAATGGACGAGTTTCCATAATGCGGACGATGTCGCCTTCTTTTGCGCTGTTATTTTCATCATGTGCTGTATATTTTTTTGAATATTTAACACGTTTACCGTATTTAGGGTGTACTACACGAGTTTCAACAACAACAGAGATTGTTTTGTCTCCTTTGTCTGAAACGACACGACCACGATAAACTTTACGTTTGTTACGTTCTTCAGTCATTTAACATCTGCCTCCTTTTATTATTTAGTCAGTTCTTGTTCACGTAAGACAGTTTTAATACGAGCGATTGTTTTACGTACTTGACGTAAACGGGCAGTGTTTTCTAATTGTCCTGTTGCTAATTGGAATCGAAGATTGAATAATTCTTTTTTATATTCTTTTTCTTTGTTAACCATATCAGCAGTGGATAATTCTCTAATTTCTTTAATTTGCATTCGATTCACCACCATATTCTTCACGTTTTACGAATTTTGTTTTGATAGGTAATTTGTTTGATGCAAGACGGAAAGCTTCACGAGCTACTTCTTCTGGAACTCCATCGATTTCAAACAAGATTTTACCACGTTTAACTGGAGCTACCCATCCTTCAGGTGCACCTTTACCAGATCCCATACGAACACCAATTGGTTTAGATGTGTATGATTTGTGAGGGAAGATTTTAATCCATACTTTCCCACCACGTTTCATATAACGAGTCATAGCTATACGAGCTGCTTCGATTTGACGATTTGTGATCCATTTAGATTCAATGGCTCTTAATCCGTAAGTTCCGAAGTCGATGTTTTTTCCACCTTTAGCTTCTCCGCGCATTTTACCACGGAATTCACGACGGTGTTTTACACGTTTAGGTACTAACATGATTAATTTCCTCCTCTCTGGTTGTTTTCATTTACTTCAGGAAGGATTTCTCCACGACAAATCCATACTTTAACTCCAAGTTTACCGTATGTAGTGTCTGCTTCTTCCCAAGCGTAGTCGATATCTGAGCGAAGTGTATGTAATGGAACTGTACCTTCACTGTAGTGTTCAGTACGTGCCATATCAGCACCGTTTAAACGACCAGATACTTGTGTTTTAACTCCTTGTGCACCAGCACGCATAACACGTTGGATAGCTTGCTTTTGAGCACGACGGAATGCAACACGGTTTTCTAATTGACGAGCAATATCTTCTGCTACTAATTTTGCGTCTAAGTTTGCTTGTTTAATTTCCACAATATTGATGTGTACTTTTTTACCAGTTAATTTATTTAACTGTGCACGTAGTGCATCAACTTCAGATCCACCTTTACCAATAACCATTCCTGGTTTAGCAGTATGAACTGAAACAATTACACGGTTAGCAGCACGTTCAATTTGAATTGTTGAAATTGAAGCGTCTGAAAGTTTACCGTAGATGTACTCACGAATGCGTAAATCTTCATGTAGGAAGTCGGCATACTTTTTATCAGCATACCATTTAGCATCCCAATCACGGATTACGCCAACACGCATACCTATTGGATGTACTTTTTGACCCATGTATTATGCCTCCTCTTTCTCTGATACCACAATTGTGATGTGGCTTGTTCTTTTATTGATTGGTGAAGCTGATCCTTTAGCACGAGGACGGAAACGTTTCATAGTTGGTCCTTCGTTAACAAAAGCTTCACTTACGAATAAGTTTTCTAAATCTAAATCATAGTTGTGTTCCGCGTTAGCAATAGCTGACATTAACACTTTTTCGACAGCAGGCGATGCTGATCTTGGTGTGAATTTCAGAATAGAAATTGCTTCACCTATGCTTTTTCCTCTAATTAAATCAGTTACTAGACGAACTTTACGAGGGGCAATGCGGATTGTTTTTGCTGTTGCTGTTGCAGATGTAATTTGTTCTGACATCTAATTTCCCTCCTTTATTAACGTCTTCCTGTTTTTTTATCGTCATTTGCATGACCTTTATATGTACGAGTTGGTGCGAATTCGCCCAATTTGTGTCCTACCATATCTTCTTGGATGTATACTGGGACATGTTTACGTCCATCATATACTGCAATTGTTAGCCCAATGAAGTTTGGGAAGATTGTTGAACGACGCGACCATGTTTTAATAACTTGTTTTTTCTGAGCATCTTCTTGAGCTTCTACTTTTTTCATTAAGTGTGCGTCAATAAATGGCCCTTTTTTCAAACTACGACTCACAGTGTAGCCTCCCTTCGGAAATTTAATCTATATACGATTATTTCTTACGTCCACGAACGATTAATTTACTTGATTTTTTCTTAGCATTACGAGTTTTAAGACCAAGAGTCTTTTTACCCCAAGGTGACATTGGACTTGGACGTCCGATTGGAGCGCGTCCTTCACCACCACCGTGTGGGTGATCGTTAGGGTTCATTACAGATCCACGAACAGTTGGACGTTTAGATAACCAACGTTTACGACCTGCTTTACCAATGTTAATTAATTCGTGTTGTTCGTTACCAACAGTTCCGATTGTTGCACGGCAAGTTGATAAGATCATACGAACTTCACCTGAAGCTAAACGTACTAATGTATATTTACCTTCTTGTCCTAATACTTGAGCACTTGTTCCAGCAGAACGAACTAATTGTCCACCTTTACCTGGTTTTAACTCAATATTGTGAATTACAGTACCAACTGGGATATTGATTAATGGTAATGCGTTCCCTACTTTGATATCTGCTTCAGCACCTGATTCAATCTTTTGACCTACTTTAAGTCCTTTTGGTGCGATGATATATGTTTTAATTCCATCTTCGTAGTTAATTAATGCGATATTCGCGCTACGGTTTGGATCATATTCGATAGTTTTAACTGTTCCGACAACGTTGTCTTTGTTACGTTTAAAGTCGATAACACGGTAAGCACGTTTGTGTCCACCACCGTTGTGACGAACTGTGATTTTACCTTGGCTATTACGGCCAGCTCTTTGTTTTTTCGATTCTAATAATGATTTTTCAGGAGTTTTTGTTGTAATCTCTGAGAAGTCATAACCAGTCATATTACGACGACCGTTAGTTATCGGTTTGTAGTGTTTAATTGCCACTCGAATTCCCTCCTACTTATCTTATTTTGTGAATTATTCTTCGTCTTCTTCTGTTTCGAATAATTCGATGTTAGCTGAATCAGCTTTTAATGTGATGATTGCTTTTTTGTATTTACGTGTGAATCCTTGGTAACGACCCATACGTTTTGCTTTTCCTTCAACGTTGATAGTATTTACTTTCTCTACTTTAACGCCTTCAAACATAGCTTCAACAGCTTGTTTAATAAGGTTTTTGTTAGCACGACGATCTACTTCAAAAGTGTATTTGTTATCGTCAATGTCATACATAGATTGCTCAGTAATTACTGGACGTAGGATTACTTCTGAAAATTCCATTATGCTAATGCCTCCTCTACTGTTGATAATGCTGCTTGAGTGATTAATACTTTGTCATAGTTAACAACGTCTAATACGTTGATGTTGTTCTCGTCAATAACTTTAACGTTATCGATGTTACGAGCTGATAAGTATGCGTTATCGTTGTTATTTTCTAAAACGATTAATGTTTTAGTGTCTAAGTTTAAGTTAGATAAAATTCCTTTAAGGTCTTTTGTTTTTGGTGCATCTAAGCTTAATCCATCAACAACTACAAATTTATCTTCAACAACTTTTTGTGATAATGCTGATAAAATTGCTAAACGACGTACTTTTCTTGGTAATTTGTAACTGTATGAACGAGGTGTCGGACCAAAGACAACTCCTCCCCCAACCCATTGTGGTGAGCGGATAGATCCTTGACGTGCACGACCTGTTCCTTTTTGTCTCCAAGGTTTACGTCCACCACCGCGAACTGCGTTACGGTTTTTAACTGCGTGTGTACCTTGACGTAATGATGCACGTTGCATGATTACTGCATCGAACATAACACTTTCGTTTGGTTCGATACCGAAGATCGATTCGTTTAACTCAACTTCTCCAGCTTGCGATCCGTCTTGTTTAAATAAAGTAACTTTTGTCATTCTCGTTCCTCCCCTCTTAATTAGTTAGATTTAACTGCTTTTTTAATTTGTACTAAAGATTTTTTAGCACCTGGTACATTACCTTTAATTAAGATAACGTTATCTTCAGGATTTACTGCAACGATTTCTAAGTTTTGAATCGTCACTTGTTCACTACCAGTTTGTCCAGGTAATTTTTTACCTTTTAAAACACGTGATGGTGAAGCTGCCATTGCCATCGCACCTGGGCGACGGTGGAAACGAGATCCGTGAGCCATTGGTCCACGAGCTTGGCCGTGACGTTTAATAACCCCTTGGAAACCTTTACCTTTAGATGTTCCTGTTACATCGATGATGTCTCCGACTGCGAATGTTTCTACAGTGATTTCTTGCCCAACTTCATATTCTCCTAGCTCGACATCACGAAATTCGCGAATGAAGCGCTTAGGAGTAGCGTTTGCTTTCGCTACATGACCTTTATGAGGTTTTGTTGCTAATACTTCACGTTTGTCTTGGAAACCTAATTGTACAGATTCATATCCATCTGTTTCATTTGATTTCACTTGTAATACAACGTTTGGTTGAGCTTCCACTACTGTTACAGGGATTAACTCACCATTCTCCGTAAAGAATTGCGTCATTCCTACTTTTGTTCCTAAGATTCCTTTGGTCATGAGTACACCTCCATTTTATTTTTTATTTTATAACTTAATTTCTACGTCTACACCACTTGGTAAATCTAATTTCATTAATGCATCAACTGTTTTAGCAGTTGGGTTAACGATATCGATTAAACGTTTGTGTGTGCGCATCTCAAATTGCTCACGTGAATCTTTATATTTATGCGGTGAACGGATAACTGTATACACCGAACGTTCTGTTGGCAATGGGATTGGCCCTACAGTTTGTGCTCCAGTTCTTTGTGCAGATTCTACGATTTTGTTCGCTGATACATCAAGAGCACGATGCTCATAAGCTTTCAGACGAATACGAATTTTTTGGTTTGCCATTGTTTTTCCTCCTCCGTCAAATTTGTTAAATTGACTTGCTCCGCAAGAATTACCGACTACACTGGTCATTGGCAACTCAGCCTAGCGTGTCGCAACCTCTCGCTTCATAGCTCGCCCACCTCATAATATAGGGGGCTGTGTTACGTTCAGTAGAAATAAATCTACTTATGACACAACGAATATTATAACGAACACATCACTTAGAAGCAAGCTTTTTTTGCACTTTTTTCAAGAAACTTCAAAATAATGATTCTTTCTATTATATATACGTGTTTTTGTGTCTCTATTTAAGCTTTGTAACATTTTAATGGAAAATCCTGGTGGATGGAAGTCTTTTTTTATATTTATTTATTATTACTTATTTTTTGTATATTTAATGGAAGGAATAGAAAAGCCAAGGGAATTCCGAAGAACTTCCTTGGCTAAATATAGTCAGCTATTATCCATTTGCTAATTTCTCTCTGGATTTAGATGAGATAAATTCAATAACTAAAATCAATATTATTAATCCAATTAAAATCGAACCAACTTCACTCCATCGATATGAGTTCATTGCGAATATTAATGGCGCTCCAATACCCCCGGCTCCTACTAAACCTAAAACTGTTGCATCTCTTAAATTCATATCAAAACGATATATAGTTGTAGATAAGAAGTTTGTAAAGAGTTGAGGAATAACTCCATATCTAATCTTCTCAAACGTATTACATCCAGCAGCCTCCATTGCTTCTAGTATTCCATCATCTATTTCTTCTATAGTATCTAAGTATAATTTCGAAACCATACCTATAGATGTAATTGACATTGTTAATACTCCTGCATAAGCTCCTGGTCCCGTAACCCTAATAAACATCAGACCATATACAAAGGATGGTATTGTTCGAATAACTACGAGCAATGTACGTGTAATAAAGGAGAGGACTGGTCCGACTATACTTTGTGACATTAAAAATGCTACAGGTATCGCTAGTACTGATCCAAATATTGTTCCTAAAAATGCAATACATATTGTTTCAAATAATAAATATGGTACCCCCTCATCAGAGAATTCAAATAGAAATTCTAAATCTGGAGATAGGATTCCTGTTATAATATTTCCAGCAATGGTTGAGCCTCGACTATCAATTCCATTGAATTGTACGCCTGTTACTGACCATATTAGAAACGCTAGTAAAATAGCGAATATTGTAATGTAGTATACTCGTCGATTAGGTTCACGCTCAAGTTGTTTGTTAATCATATTATTCATTTCTTGTGCCTCCTCCTAAGTCAATTTCTGACGGCAGTATTCACTGATCTGTTCGATTATGAATACAACGACCATTAATATTAGTAGTATCATCCCGGCATTTGCATAATCTCGCCATCCTAATTCTTGATTTAAGATTAAACCTATTCCACCTGCCCCTACATATCCTAAGATTGCGGCGTATCGAATGTTACCCTCGAACGCAAAAAGTGATACGGATAAGTACGTTGGCATAATCTGAGGAACTACTGCATATCGGAATGCTTCTACTTTGGATAATCCCATAGATTCCATGGCTTCAAAGGGTCCCATATCAATATTTTCGATATTCTCATACATTAGTTTACCAATATAGGAAAACGTAAAGATGAATATTGCTATAGTACCTGCAGTCGTTCCAATTCCAAAGATAAATGTTGCGATTGAAGCTGTAATCAATGTTGGTAATGTCCGCGTAATTGATAAGAATAGTTTAAAAAAGCCAGTAACCCAACGACTTTGAATTAGATTTGATGAAGATAACATAGCAATAGGTATAGCTACGAGAGCACCTAACACCGATCCAAGTAATGACATTTGAATAGTGTCAATCATGGGTCTCCATATATTGTTTGCATAGCTCCAATTTGGTGGAATCATTTGTCCCAAAATAACAAAGAATTGTTCCCCACGTTCAGCTAAGACTGATAATTCGGTCTCAGTTACTTTAGTTGAAATATATGTAAATATTAATAATAACAAAATAATTAATGGGGTTCTTGACGCTCTTTGATAGATTTTTTTACCGTTAGATAATACTATTTCTTTGGGTTTAAAAACACGATCATATAATTTCATTTCCACAATAAATCCCCCTCTATACTGGTGATACTGAAGATTCAACAACTTCAATAGGTTGATTTTGGTAGATTTTGTTTAATACTTCTTGATCAACGTCACTAGATGGACCATCATAAACGATTTCCCCTTTTGCAATTCCAATAATACGATCTGCATACTCTAACGCTAAATCAACATGGTGAATATTAATTAATACTGAAATATCCATTTCTTTATTAATGCGTTTAAAATCATCCATAACAACTTTAGCTGTGACTGGGTCCAAAGAAGCGACAGGTTCATCAGCTAATATAATAGAAGGATTTTGCGCTAACGTTCTTGCAAGAGCTACACGTTGTTGTTGACCTCCTGATAATTGGTCTACACGCGTATATGCTTTATCCAAGATTCCTACTTTATCTAAAGCTTCCAATCCTCGTATTTTATCCTCTTTTGTAAAACTACCCGTTAATTTACGCCAAAATGATAACTCTGGCACACTCGATACTAATACGTTGTTTAATACACTAATTCGAGTGACTAAATTAAATGATTGGAAAATCATTCCAATTTTTCGACGGAAACGTCTTAATTCTTTTGAGCCTAGGGCAGTTACATCTTCATTATCAACAGTCAGTGTTCCATCTGAAATACTGTGCATGCGATTAATACAACGGATTAATGTTGATTTCCCTGCTCCGGATAGACCAATAATCGCAACAAACTCACCTTGTTCGATGGTTAAATTCACATCTTTTAACGCGGTTACGCCATTAGAATATTTTTTACTTACATTTTCAAATTTTATCATTTCTTACAAACCTCTCTTCAAGCAAATAAAGGCCAGGATTTATCCTAGCCTTCAAATATTTATTATAATATTAGTTATTAGTTAGATTGTTCACGTAAAATTTCTTGTGCTTGACGCTCTACATCGTAGTCCGCACTCTCAGCAACTTCATATCCTTCGTGAGCGTAAATTGTGATAATCTCTTTACCTTCTTCAGTCTCAGAAATATTAATGAATGCTTCTTGTAAAGCAGATTTAAGTTCATCAGACATATTTTCTGAATTGTTACTTACTGAAATAGTATCATTGTAGATACCTGGTGTAACTCCAATAACATCAGTATCTGTCCAGATGTCATTTTCTCCACCTAATTCAGATTGCCATTGATCAACGTAGTCACGACGACCATCAGCAAATACTGTTAAGATATCTACTTGACCAGAAGCTAGACGTGCAAATGAGTTTAAGTAAGAGTCAGCTTGCACAACGTTTTCTAAATCGCTTAAGTTTTGTTGGAAGTTATCTTGTAACCAAATTGTTGGATAAATGTAGCCTGCTGAAGAAGATGGACTCATAACAGACCAATTAGCTGAATTTAAGTCTTCAAATGATAACTCTTCACCATTATTAACTTTATCTGCTAATTCACGACCTTTTTCTGATGGTCCTGCAATCATAATAGCACGGTAATACGTTACTTGTTCGTCCGTTGCTTCAGTTGGTTCGTTCGCATTCCAATCAGCTGGATCGTCTGAATCATTACTTAAACCAGCACGTGTAGAAGTTAAAATAACTTCTGCGCCATCATCATATAATACATATGTTCCACCTGGAATAAATCCGATATCAATAGTCCCTGCTGATAAACCTTCTCCAACTGCTTCATATGAAGTACCTACAGAGATATCTACTGAACCTACTTCATAACCAAGAGTAGCTAATTCGTCAATTAATAATTGCTCTAATGGTTCTGTTGCTGTTACGATTTCTTCCGGATCACGTGATGGTACAAATCCGATTGATAACTCATCAATTTGAGTTGTTTCTTGCGCAGCTACTGCTGGCATTGCTACTGAAGCAAGTGTTGTTACAGATGCTAAAGTTAAAGCAGCTTTTTTTATCCAATTTTTAAACATAAGATAATTCCTCCCTTTTTTTATAACGTTAACATTATATACCAATCACCAATCAACCGCTATCAATTTTATGTAAATTTTGTGTTAATTCATTAGTGATGAATTGTTAACTTACTTGCTAATTATTCAACTGGCTCAATTCCAACCCTATCTCCAACTTCAAATATATCTGTAATTGGTCTTTGAATTATGACTACTTTACCATTAATATTGACCGAATAATGATATTCTTTCCCTTGAAATTGTCTTGTCAGAATTTCACCTGTTAGTTGATTTTCTATATTTTTACTAATACGAATTTGTTCTGGTCTTAACGCATAGATATTCTTAGCTTTCAATACTTCTGTCATACCGACATCTGACCAAGTTACATCACTACCCTGAACCTTGAATTGGTTATCTTTCCATTCACCTTTAAATAAGTTTGCCTTACTTACGAATGTCGCAACAAATTCAGTTTCAGGATGGTAGTATATCTCCTCAGGCGTACCTACTTGTTCAATTCGTCCTTGATTCATAATAACAATTCGGTCTGCCATTGCCAATGCTTCTCCTTGGTCATGCGTTACATATACAATAGATGCTTCAGTTAATTGATGAAGTCTTTGGATTTCACGGCGCATCTCAATTCTAAGTTCTGCATCCAAGGCACTTAGCGGTTCATCCATTAATAAAAGCTTTGGCTGTGTAGCAATAGCACGACCTAATGAAACGCGTTGCTTCTGACCACCAGAAAGTGCATGAGGATAATTATTCCCTTTGTCTTTCAAGTCAATAATATCCAAGACTTCATCTACTCTTCTAGAACTATTTTCTTTTAGTTCTTTACTAGCAAACTGATCGTATTGGAGCGGAAACTTTATATGTTCACTGACTGTCATGTGTGGCCACAAAGCAAATCCTTGAAAAACCATACTCACATTTCTTTTTTCAGGTGGAATTGATTTGTTATGATTAGCTACAATTTGATCATTAATTTCGATTGTTCCACCAGAGGTTGTCTCGAACCCAGCTAACATTCTTAAGAGTGTTGTCTTTCCGCATCCAGACGGTCCAAGAATAGCTAAAAATTCACCTTCTCGAATCGTTAAATTAATATCATATAAAGCTTGGAAATTTCCAAATAATTTATTTACATCTTTTAATATTGTGCTCATTTACTCTTTACTACCTTTCTGTTCCAAATTCTTTGATATAAAGACAACAATCCGTATCCAACTACAATTAATATCACGATTAAACTAGAAAATGCAGTTGAGTATAATGTATAACCAGATTGTTGAAAGCTCAATATCGATACGCCTATCGTTTCAGAATCTGATGAATATAATAAGGAAGAAACGGTAAGCTCAGTCAAGGCACTTAGAAAAACTAAGAGAGACCCTCCAATAACAGTCGGAGTTATTAAAGGAAGTATTATCTTACGCCATTTACCCCAACCATTATTTCCGCCAATTCGTGCTGCTTCTTCAACGGACGGATCAATTTGTTGAAATGCAGTTATACCACTACGTACCTGTAAAACTAGAAATCGCGTAATGTATGCAATATATAATATACTAATGGATCCATATATCCCTGGATTCCATCCTGGAATTGGCTCCATCCATGCAAAAATCATAGATAAAGCAAATACTGTTCCGGGTAAAGCATAGGGTAATGTAATGACCGTTTCTAGACCTCTAGACAATGGTGTGGCTTTTCGAACGCGATAATACGCTATAGCTGTACCAATAATAATTGTTGCTATCGCAGTTACGAAAGCTAATCGTAAACTCACCCAAATGGCATCGGTCGTTGACCGACTTGATAGAATGTATTCATAGTTCTCCCAAGTTAAGTTTTCTAGAGTGAAATCCAACCCATAAGCACGTAATAATGGTGTTAAAATCATAGATATTAACGGCAGTATCGTTGTAATGGCAAAAAACACAAAAATAATACCCTCTACTAACATCCGTTTTTTTCCTAAATATACTCGGGGTTCGTAATCAATTTTAGCTGTTTCTAATCTCCGTGAGTTTCTTAACAGAAGCCATTGTAAACCGATACCAATTAAAGCAATCACACCAAGTATCACGGATAGAACGGCAGCACGATTAAATGCAGTGACACCGAATCCAATCACTTGTTGGTAAATATAAGTCGTCAGTACTGTAATGTTCGCTGGTGTTCCTAAAAATGCAGGAATACCAAAGTTATCAAGACTGCCTAAGAACGCAATAAACATTCCACCCGCAATACCAGGTAAAGCCATTGGAATAGTGATACGTTTAAACGTCTGCCATTTACTTGCACCTGAAATTTGAGCTGCAGATTCATTCTCTCTCGGTATTTGTCGGAATGTGTTTACAGTGAACAGATACACCAGTGGAAAAGTTGTAATTCCCATGACAACGATAATTCCCGACATACTGTATAAATTCCAAGACAAGCCTTCCTCCATAAAAAGACCAAAGAACCGTTGAACCATCCCGTTAAACCCAAAGAACTGGACCCACGCTAAAGAAAGGACATAAGACGGTATAATAAATGGAAGGAGAATAAGTAATTGAATCACTTTTTTAAAACGAATATCTGTATACGCCATAATCCAAGCAAAGACGACACCTAAAACTGTGGCAATCGTTACTGATCCTACAATCATGATGAGTGTATTACGCAATACCGTCCATGTTCGTTTTGATGACAATATATCTTGGTAAAAAGATAGTGTCAGCCCTTCTTCCCCTATGAAGCTCATAAAGGCTAAACGTACAATGGGCAATATAAAAAATGTGACAACAACTATAGAGAATATGACAATTAATAATTTACTTTGGAAACTAACAGAGGAAAGCGCACTAAAAGGCGATTTCCTCTGGTTAGGTTTTTGATTCATATTTGAATTCAAATTAATCCACTCTCTTACTCAGCAAATAATTCATCAAATTGTTGTTTATCTGCATCACGGTTTTGGAATAATTTATTCATGTCCGCTGATAATACAGTATCCAACTCTTCTGCTGTTCTTAATCCTTCTGGTGCTTCTACCCCTGAACGAATTGGCGCATAACCTAACTCTGATTGTAACACTTGCCCTTCTTCAGATAGGATAAAGTCAACGAATGTTTGAGCAATTTCTTCCTCTTGAGTCGCGCTCATAATCCCAACTGGTTCAGTAATAACAGGAACACCTTCTTCAGGGTAAACAAATTCAACTGGAGATCCATCAGCTACAGCACGTGTTGCTAAATAGTCAACAATCATTCCATAACTTCTTTGTCCTGACGCAACGTTTTCAATAACTGCGCCGTTACCTTCTGTAATCATTGGACTATTTGCTTGTAATCCTTCATAGAATTCCCAGCCAAATCCTTCAGAACGTGTTAATACTCCTAAGTTATATGCAGCAGCGCCAGAATATAATGGGCTTGGCATAACAACTTGTTCAGCATTAGCTTCATCCGTTAATGCACTCCAAGATGTAGGTGCTTCTTCTACATTATCTGTATTGTAAACAATACCAGTAGTCATAATTTTAGTCCCAGTATAAAATCCATCAGTATCTACAAATTCTTCATCGATATTTTCTGCTTCTGGTGAAACATATTCTAATAACATATCTTGTTCTTTAAATGATTCAAAAGTTACAGCATCTGCTAATAAGATAACGTCTGCTAAAACTTCACCTGCTGTATTCTCAGCATTGATTTTACTTACAACTTCTTCAGTTCCTGAACGGAAGATATTTACCGTTACATTAGGATATAATTCATTGTACGCTTCTACTAATTGCTCAGCATCTACATCAGGTTGTGATGTATAGAATTCAATTTCTCCTGATAAATCTTCATTAGTTTCTTGAGCTAAGGCAGCTGCGCTTCCTGAAAATAAAGAACTAAATAGTAAAGACGTTAATGCAAATTTTTTCATAAATTTTTTCATTGATTATTCCTCCATAGTATTGAAAATTTCGTTCAACTGACTAAGCATCTCTCGTGCACTTGCTGAAACATTAATTGGCGACACAGTAACATAACCTTCTTTGACGTAAAAATGATCTGATTGAGTACTACCCGTACTTGTCTGATAAAGACTATTCATCCAGTAAACAGGATGACCTTTGGTATCTGCATAATCTTTAAAATCAAATCTTTTATGAGCTATATCCATCTCAACAACTTTGACTCCTTTAACCTCTGATGGTAAAACGGATGGTATATTTACATTTAATATGTGGTTTTGTGGTATATCGATATTCAAAAATTTTGGCATAAGAGCTTCGATTGATGCTTCAATCCAAGCAAAATCTACCTTTTCATTCTTATCCCTTCCAGCCGAAATTGATATTGCAGGAATGCCATACAAGCTAGCTTCTCTTGCAGCACCAATGGTTCCGGAATAGAAAATATCTTGACCAACATTCGCCCCTTTATTAATGCCTGAAATGACAATGTCAGGATATGAGTCAGAATATAAGCGTTCCAGTGCCCATTTAATACAATCTACTGGCGTCCCATCTAGACTGTAGACACTTAAATTACTTTCTTCTGAAAGCTTTGAAGCTCGAAGTGGTAATTTAGTCGTAATCGAATGACTATGACCACTACGTTCACGATCTGGTGCTACAACTGTAACATGACCGTATGCTTGCATCACTTTTGCAATTACTTTTATACCCTCAGCATTTACTCCATCATCATTAGAAATCAAAATCTGTTTGATTGTCTTCTCCTCCAACATGGCGAATGAACTCATTTATTTTTTAGCCAAATCATTTATCGTCCAGAAACAAGTATACCAATGCATTGTAAATTCTTTGTATTTTTTATGTAAAGATTAAGTAAATTGTATTGTTTCCAAAAAAGTATGGGTTATGATTAGATTAAAATCATTGAAAAAGAGGTGTCAAATTGAAGTTAGATATTTTAGGTTTTTGGGGCGGAACACCAGAAGAAGGTGGTGCAACGACTGGTTATTTATTACATACATCAAAAGGAACTTTATTAATTGATTGTGGTAGCGGAATAATGAGTCGCTTATCTACACTAATCAAATTCTATGAGATTGATGCCGTATTGTTGACTCATTTACATTTTGATCACATCGCTGATTATGGCATCTTACAATATGGCTTCAACAGAGCATTAAGGAACAAATGGGTTGAGGAGCCTTTATATACTTTGGCACCGAATAAACCTGACGTCATGTGGAAAGCTATTCAAGCTAATGAAGCTCAACTTGAAGTCATTGAAGAAAACTTCGATTACTCACTGATTGGAGCGACTGTCGAGTTTCTTTCTGTTTCTCATACAATCCCATGCTACGCCATAAAAGTGACTTACGAGGGAAAGATATTTGTGTTTTCGGCTGATACTGCTTACTTTGAACCATTAATAGATTTTGCTAAAGACGCTGATCTATTTCTATGTGAAGCAACAAACTTTGAAGGCAGTATCCATTCCACTGGCACGGGACATATGAGCGCTTCTGAAGCAGGTAAGTTGGCTCAAAAAGCTCGAGTTAAGACGCTAATTTTGACACATTTGCCTTCTGATGGTAATTTTTCTAATATGAAAGACGAAGCTAAAGCAGAGTTTAATGGTGAAGTACTTATGGCATCTGATATAGATTCTCTAACTTTTTAATACGATTACTCTTCAATAATATTAAATATCCTAAATTTTTTATAATGTTGATATCAAACACAAAAATACCGCTACAAACAGCACAATTGTTTGTAGCGGTATTATTTAATTTCTAGGTTAACCTAGTCGTTAATTTATCTGTGAATTATTCAGCAGAAAGTGTTACGTCTTTCAAGCTTACGTTTCCTAAAGCATCTGGCTCTAAGTTTTGTACGTGATCTTGGATAACGTAGTTACTTGTGTAGTAGTATACTGGGATTACTGGCATTTCTTCCATGAAAATCGCTTCAGCATCTAATAACATTTGAGTACGAGCAGCTGGATCTTCTTCTGCAGCAGACTCATCAATTAAGTTTTTGTACTCTTCATTTTCCCAACCAGTATCGTTGTTACCAGTTTCGGCAGTACGGTACATGTCTAAGAATGAAATAGCGTCGTTGTAGTCAGCGATCCATCCCATACGTCCTACTTGGTAATCAAGAACGTTTAGACGGTCTAAGTATACTTGCCATTCTGTTGAGTCAATCTCAGCGTTAATTCCTAAGTTTGTAGCCCATCCAGATTGAATAAATTGTGCAATGGTTGAGTGAGCTTCACTGTCGTTAATTGAGATGTTAACAGTAATTTCACTAGGATCTGAAATTCCTAATTCTTCCATAGCTAATGCTAAGTATTCATTAGCTTCGTCGAATGCTGCATCTTGCATGTAGCCACGGTCTTCTTCGAATCCTTCGATTGTTGGAGGTACAACACCTAATGCAGGTAATTGTCCACCTTTAATTACGTTATCAATTAAACCTTGACGGTCAATTGCTAATGATAATGCTTTACGTAAGTTAACGTTTTGCATTAATTCATCTGTCGTATTTAATTTGTACCAGTAGATTGCTGCGTAAGGAACTGTGTTTAGTTCTTCATTAGCACGGTACATGTCGATTGAGTCTAGAGAAACGGTTCCGTAAGGAGTACCTAAGTAATCTAAGTTACCAGCTTGGAATTCAGCGTTAGCTGTTGATTCTTGCTCGATAATTTGGATGTTAACTGTTTCTAAAGCAACGTTATCAGCGTCCCAATATTCAGCGTTTTTAGCTAATACTAAGTCACTGTTGTGGTTCCATGTATCTAAGTTGAACGCACCGTTAGTTACATATGTTTCACCAGCTTCAGCAGCCCAACCAGTAGAGTCGGCTTCAACTGTTGCTTGATGAACTGGCATGTAAGTGTAGAATGAAGTTAATTCTAAGAAGTATGGTGTAGGGTTGTTTAATGTTACTTCTAATGTGTAGTCATCTACAGCAGTAACTCCTACAGCGTCTTCTTCGCCTTCACCTGAGTTAAATTCTTCAGCACCAGCAATTGGGTAAAGAATAGAAGCATATTGAGATGCAGTTTCAGGGTTTAAAGCTCGTTTCCATGAAAACTCGAAATCATTAGCAGTAACTGGGTCTCCATTTGACCAAGTTGAATCTTGTCGTAAAGTGAATGTCCAAGTAAGGCCATCTTCACTCTCTTCCCATGATTCAGCAACACCTGGTTCAATTTCACCATGGTTATTGTGTGTTAATCCTTCAAAAACGTTACGGATGATTGATCCTGATGTTGAATCTGTTGCTAAAGCAGGGTCTAATGTAGGTGGTTCTGCTCCTAGGGATAAGTTAAGTGTTGCAGCATCTTGCGCAGATGCAGTTGTTTGTGCTAACGGCGCTACACTTAATAAAAATAAACTAACTAATGTAAGTACTCGTAAGAACTTTTTCATTAATGTTCCTCCTTTTAATTTATATCTAATAATATACAGTATATATGAGAGTTTAACAAGGGGCTTTGTCATTTTTTTTTAATTATTAAGCGTTTTAATGGCTGATATACTCATGTTTTAAGCTTTAAGCAATTATATAATTTTTAAATAAGTAAGCTTCTAATCTTATCAATATGCTCCTGTACTTTCTCAGGGGCAGGTCCACCATCCACTTGTCGGCGTTTAACACAAGCTGTTAAATCGATCGCATCATAAATATCTTCTTCGAATAAAGCATGCTCTTCTTTATACTCTGCCAGACTCAAAGTTTCTAAGGTTTGATTTGTTTCTTCACAGTACTGAATAATATTACCTGTTACTTGGTAAGCGTCACGAAACGGCAAACCTTTAGCCGTTAAGTAATCTGCACAATCCGTTGCATTAATGAAGCCTGTACTCGCTGCTTTGTACATTACTTCCTTATTAGCAATCGTTTCGTCAATCATTGAAGGGAGTAATGAGAGCATCATCTTCACAGTATCAATCGCATCGAATAAACGCTCCTTCTCCTCTTGAATATCTTTATTGTATGCTAAAGGTATTCCTTTCATAACAGTTAACACGCCCATTAAATCACCGAAAACACGCCCGGATTTCCCTCTAAATAGTTCATGAATATCCGCGTTCTTTTTCTGAGGCATAATCGATGAACCCGTCGAGAATGTGTCTTTTAAGGACAGAAACTTAAACTCTTGTGAAGTCCAAATAATCACTTCCTCACTATATCGACTTAAGTGCATGCTTAATATAGAAAATGCCGATAATAATTCCAAACTATAATCTCGGTCCGATACTGCGTCTAAACTATTATTTGAATAATTACTAAAACCTAACAACTCCGTTGTATACGATCGATCTAAAGGAAAAGTTGTTGTTGCTAAGGCACCGGCACCTAGAGGCATTGTCTCTTTAATTCGCTTCGCAGCATCTTTAATCCGTCCATAGTCTCGGTGGAACATCTCAACATAGGCCATGAGATAATGTCCATAGGTTATTGGTTGCGCCCGCTGTAAGTGTGTGTAACTTGGCATAATCGTCTCAAGATGCTCTTGCGCTTCATCTGTGAAGGCAAGCATGACTTTTTCTAAGGCATCTATCATCCATTCAACTTCATCTAAGGCATATATTTTCATTGCCGTAGCCACTTGATCATTACGGCTTCTACCGGTATGTATTTTCTTGCCGATATCACCTAGTCTTCGTGTTAATTCCGCTTCGATAAAACTATGTATGTCTTCTTCATTTAAATCAATCTGAAGTGTTTGATTTGCGTATTCTTCGCGCATTGATGACAGCTCCGCAACTAATTGCTTCGCCTCGTCAGGTTCAATGATGTGTTGTTTGCCTAACATCTGGGCATGTGCCATACTTCCGCGTAAATCTGCATCAAATAATCGAATATCAATTACAATTGATTGATTAAACTCGTAGGCCGAATTCGACATTTCCTGATGGTATTCATTACTCCAAAGTGCCATATATCCTCTTCCTTTTCTGAATAATATTTAGAGAAGTCCTAGTTTCTTTTGAATCTTAGTCGGTAACGTAATGACATTAATATATCCTTCTGCATCATGGTGATCGAATAAATCATCTTCACCAAAGCCTGAAACATCTTCGTCAAATAGTGCGAATTCACTCTTCAATCCGTGTGGTAACATATTCCCTTTGTATAATTTCAGTTTAACATCACCCGTCACAGTCTTTTGCGTATGATTCATAAAGGCTAATATCGAATCACTTGCCATTGAATACCACTGTCCATTGTAGATTAATTCAGCAAATTCAACGGCCAAGTGTTGTTTCAATTTAATCGTTTCTTTTGTCAGCGTTAAACTTTCCAGACGTTCATGAGCTTCCATTAATAGAGTCGCTCCTGGCGTTTCATAAATCCCTCTGGATTTCATTCCAATCGTTCTGTCTTCAATCCAATCAAGGACACCAATCCCGTGTTTCCCAGCAATCGCATTTAAAGTTTCTAATACTTCATGAGGTTTCAATTCTTCCCCATTCACAGCCGTCGCTTTCCCTTGTTCAAAAGTGATTTCAACAATCTCAGCTTCATCCGGTGTATTTTCTAAAGCATTAGTTATGTTTAGGATGCTTGAGTAATCGACCGCGTTCTTAGGACTTTCGATGTCTCCGCCTTCGTGACTAATATGCATTAAGTTTTCATCTTCTGAATAGATTTTCTCAATCGTTGATGTCACAGGCACACCTTTTAATTCAGCATATTTAAGTGCGTCTTCACGGGATTTAATATCCCAAATACGCCAAGGTGCAACAATCTTCATCTCTGGATCGAAGGCTGCGATACCTGTTTCAAAACGAACTTGATCATTCCCTTTACCAGTACAGCCATGACAAATTGCAGTAGCACCTTCTTTATGGGCAACAGCGACCAATTCTTTGGCAATTAATGGACGAGCCAACGCAGTTCCTAGTAAGTAAGTCCCTTGGTATTTCAAGTTACTTGAAATTGCTGGATAAATGTATTCTTCAGCTAAAACATCTGCCACATGCGGATTGTAGAACTTACTTGCCCCCGAAGCGATAGCTTTTTTCTCTACAGCTTCCCAATCTTCTTTTTGACCTACATCAACACAGACTGCAATGATGTCCGCATCATAATTTTCCTTTAACCATGGAATTGTAATCGACGTGTCCAAACCACCTGAATAAGCTAATACAATTTTATCTTTACTCATACTAATTCTCCTTCTAATTTCATGTTTGTTATTTTTTTGTTATATTCTATTGCAACTGTAAGTAGCATCTTTAAACCAACTATTAATACACCTTCATCGATATTAAATTTAGGATGATGAAGTGGATATTGCGTTTCTTTCGTATGATTATGACTGCCAATCATCGCAAAGGTTGCTGGAATGACTTGACTATAGACGGAAAAATCTTCACCGAACATATCAGGTTTTCTTTCAATGACGTTAACGTCTAAAGAATTTCCGACAATCTCTTGTAATAGCGTTGTCTTGACGTCATCGTTATACACCGAACGAGCACCTACTTCATAAATAAACTTATAGCCGACACCATAAGCGCCACAGATTCCTTCTAATATTTGCTTCATACTCTCTTCGATACGTTTTGGAACATCTGCATCAAAGGATCGAATATTTCCTCCAAACTCCAAAGTATCTGGAATGATATTTAAGGAAATACTATTCCCCGCCTTAATATATGTATTTGACACAACAGCAGATTGTTGTGCATCAATATGTTGCGACGGAATCTCATTGAATGCTTGAATGAGTTTACTTGCCAAGTTAATCGGGTTGATCGCTTTTGATGGGGTCGATGCATGTCCACCTAAACCATACAAAGTTACTTTATAACCATCCGAGTTAGTTGTGACGGGACCGGTTTTAATGTCTACCGTTCCAACTTCAATCTCTGGTAAGACATGTTGCCCATAGATAAAATCCAAATCATCTAAAACACCCGTTGCCATAATTTGGCTCGCGCCACCTGGCGGTAATTCTTCTGCATGTTGAAAGATACAATATATCTCACCCTCTAATGTGTCGTAATGATCATCTAACCACTGACATGCTGTCATTAACATAGCTGTGTGGCCATCATGACCACACGCATGCATCACACCGTCGTTCATCGAACAAAAGTCTAAATTTGTTAATTCTTCTTGAATTGGGAGGGCATCAATATCCGCCCGTAAACCGATTCGACTACCCGCCTGCTTCGATTTGAATACGCCAATGACACTTGTTTGAGTAGGTTTAATAATTTCAACATGATTTAATGATTGTAGAAAGCCTTCAATGTATTCCACCGTTTTAAATTCATTGAACGATGTTTCAGGATGTTGATGTAAAAAGCGTCTACGTTCAAGTAAGTCATCTGTGTATTGTTCTAAATCTTTTAAATTTTCAAGTGCCATTGTTTTCTCCTCTATTACTGTTCTTGAGCTTTACTTGCTTTTTCGATATTTTCTTCAAATACTTTATCTAAATCGCCATTTTCTTTCGCTTCTGTAATTACTTTGTCTACAACTTCTAGTAAAGTCGTATTTCCTTTTGTCATCGCGACAGATGTTCCTAGAAGTTCATTATCAATGTCAATGCCTTCAACAACTGAAACTACATCGCCGTAATTTGTTAAGTATTGTTGAAGCGTTAAGTCTGACATGAAGATGGCATCTACCTTTTTGGCTTTTAGCCCCTCAATTAAATCGCCGTTTTTACCCATAGATACTAATTCGATTTCAGGCATATTTTCCTTTAAAAAAATTTCTTGTGTTGACGTTAGCAGAGCGCCAACTCTTTTTCCGTTAAAATCTTCTAAGGAGTTAAAGTTATCCACTTGATCACTCGCAACAGCAAACTGACTTACTGGTTCATAATATGACACTGAGAAATCAACGACTTTGGCACGTTCTTCTGTATTCGACATTCCAGAAATAATTAAATCTATTTTATTCGTATTCAATGTTGGGATTAACGAATCGAATGCCCGGTTATCAATCACTAACTCGACCCCAATCTCATCGGCAATCATTTGAGCTAGAGAGGCATCAATACCAACGACAACGGCTTCACCATCAACCACTTCCACCCATTCAAATGGTGGATACTCTGCATTCATACCTACAACTAATTGACCTTTTTCTTTGATTTCTTCTAACGTCGCTGCCTTAATATTTACCGCAGAAGTTAAAAACATCCCTACAACAAAAGCTAAAATTATTTTACTTATTTTTTTCATTTTGATTTGCTCCTATGTTTGTTTTATTAATTAATAAATCTTTGACTACGCTTTGATGGTATTAAAAAAACCCCGTCTCTATCGCTGTACAAATACAACGATAGAGACGGGGTTTATTCCGCGGTACCACTCTAGTTAACTCCCCTATACGGCCATATAGGGTTTATTCACTCTTTTTGTTAACGCTCAGACAGCGAAGCTAGCTATACATTCACTAACTTGTCTCATAAGTGCGGTTCAACTACTCTTAGATAAATAGGCTTCCACTCTGTCCTATCTCGCTGTTACCTCGAAGTAATTTACTCTCTTATTCTTTGACTTATTTATTAACTTGAAATTATTCTATCAACTTGCAAAGTGAAAGTCAACACTTATATTAGAATATAATTAAAATAGCTTGAAGTGGGCCTTTTTAATTTAATAAAACTTACATTTTACTAATAAAAAAACACAAGCACCAATAAGATGCCTGTGTTTAGAAAGCTTGATTAAATTGTTGTTTGTTGTCCAACCCATCTATCTACATCTGTCTTAGCAGCATATACATAGTGTTCAGGTCCAACTTCGTGTGTTGCTAATTCTTCTTCAAGAACTTCTTCATGAGAGTAAGCAACACGTTGACGCTTACTTTCACTGATTGGATCTGGTTTTGGTACTGCTGATAACAATGACTTCGTATAAGGATGTACTGGATTATTATAAATCTCATCAGCGTTACCTAATTCAACGATTTTACCACGATACATAACGGCAATACGATCTGAGATGTATTTAACCATTGATAAGTCATGGGCGATGAATAAGTAAGTTAATCCTTGTTCACGTTGGAATTGCTTCATCAAGTTAACAACTTGTGCTTGAATTGAAACATCAAGGGCTGAAATTGGCTCATCAGCAATAATGAATTTAGGCTCTAAAGCTAGAGCACGGGCAATCCCGATACGCTGTCTTTGTCCACCAGAGAACTCATGTGCATAACGTCCCGCATGTTCAGCATTCAATCCTACAGATGTTAGCAATTCAGAGATACGGTCTAAACGTTCTTGGCTATTTTTATATAATCCATGAATATCGAAACCTTCACTAATAATTTCCCCAACCGTCATACGCGGATTTAATGAAGCATATGGATCTTGGAAAATCATTTGAATGTTTGTTGCTAATTCTTTCGCTTCATCGTGAGAATTATCTCCACTAATGAGTTTACCATCGTAATAGATTTCTCCATCTGTAATATTGTATAAACCAATAATTGAACGGCCAGTTGTTGACTTACCACTTCCTGATTCACCTACAAGACCTAATACTTCACCTTCATAGATATCGAAAGAAATGCCGTCTACTGCTTTAACTGGATTCTTTTTCTTACCAAAATATTGCTTTAAGTTTTTAACTTCTAGTAATTTTTTTCTCTCCATCAATTATGCATCTCCTTTCGATTGTGATGTATAACGATCGATACGATTCTGAATGATATCAGGAACCGGAATATGTGGTGCATCTTCGTGCATTAACCAAGACTTAACATAATGTTCGTCATTCACTTTAAATAAAGGTGGTTCTTGTTCATAATCAATTGCTAAAGCGAATTGATTACGCGGTGCAAACGCATCCCCTTTAGGCGGATCAATTAAGTTTGGTGGCGCTCCTGGAATTGTATATAAATCCTCTTCATTATTACTATCTAAGTCCGGCATCGAACCTAGTAAGCCCCATGTATATGGATGTTTTGGATTATAATAAATCTCATTAGCAGAACCATATTCAACGATTTGACCTGCATACATTACAGCCACTTTATCAGCAACGTTCGCAACTACCCCTAAGTCATGGGTAATAAAGATGATGGCTGTATCTGTTGTTTGTTGAATTTCTTTCATTAATTCTAAAATTTGAGCTTGAATAGTTACGTCTAAGGCAGTTGTCGGCTCATCCGCAATAAGTAATTTAGGCTCAGCTGCTAAAGCAATCGCAATAACAACACGTTGTCTCATACCACCTGAGAATTCATGTGGATATTGTTCAAAGCGTTCTTCCGGATACGGAATTCCAACTAATGTTAGTAATTCAATCGCGCGTTTTTTCGCTTCAGCTTTACTAATATCTTTACGGTGAATATTAAATACTTCAGTAATTTGATGCCCAATTTTGATTGTTGGGTTTAAAGCAGTCATTGGATCTTGGAAGATCATCGCGATATCATTCCCACGAATTTGTGTGACTTCATCTTCACTTAAATCTAAAATATTCTTACCGTCAAATATAATTTCTCCTTGGTCATATATTCCTGGTGGTTGTGGAACTAAACGCATAATTGCGTTACTTGTCACACTTTTACCTGAACCAGATTCACCAACTATGGCTAATGTTTCACCTTTTTTCAGTTCAAAGTTAACCCCACGAACCGCGTGTACTTTACCAGCATACGTTTTGAAAGAGATATGCAAATCTTTAACTTCTAATAAATTATCTGTCATTTATATCACCTTACTTCCGTAATTTAGGGTCAAGCGCATCACGTAAACCATCACCGACAGCATTAAATCCAAAGATAGTAATTGAAATTAATAATGCAGGGAATAATAGTCTCCATGGTGCTGTTAGGATCGCTTCGTTACCTTCTGAAGCCATAGTACCCCAACTTGCTAAAGGTGGTGTAACACCCAGACCAATATAACTTAAGAAAGACTCGTTAAAAATTGCAGCAGGAATTTGTAACGTCATTGTTACAATAATTGATCCCATTGCGTTTGGAATTAAGTGTCGGCGAATTAAGTGAGACGCTGATGCCCCAAGTGTTCTAGATGCTAGAACATACTCTTGAGCTTTCAACGACATAACTTCCGCACGCACGATACGAGCCATACGAATCCAACCAGTTAGTGACAATGCAATAATCATTGGTACTAAACCTTGTTGTAATACAACTAGTAATAAAATAATGATTAATAGTTCTGGAACAGAGTTTAAGATATCACAGATACGCATCATAATATTATCAACGCGACCACCGATTAATCCAGAAACACTTCCGTAAACAACTCCTACAACTAAGTTAATAATTGCAGCAGAGATACCAATAAGTAGAGAAATTCTTGCCCCTACCCATGAACGTACGAATACATCACGTCCAAGATTATCAGTACCAAACCAAAAATCTGCTGTCGGCGGAGAGTTATATACCCCTGTTTGCTCAGCATAATCATATGGTGACAAAATTGGTACAAATATAGCCATAATTGCGATAATAGCTAAGATAACTATACCAACAATTGCTAGTTTGTTACGAATAAAGGCACGCATAACCTCGCCCCAGAAAGAGATCGACTTCTCACTTAAGACGTCCGTATCTTCTTCGCGTCCACCAACGATTTCAAAATTCTTTTGTGAAAGCACTTGTTCTTCAGTCATAATTAGTTGTCATCTCCTTCCAATTGAATACGTGGATCTAAGAATACATATAAAATATCAACGATTAATACCGCTACTAATAATACAATCGCAAAGAACACTGTAATACCCATAATTAAAGTATAATCACGGTTATTAATACTTTGGACGAAGTGACGTCCTAATCCAGGAATTGCGAAGATATTTTCAATAACGAAACTCCCCGTCAATATACCTGCAGTTAATGGTCCTAAATAAGTTACGACTGGTAGCAAGGCGTTTTTCAGTGAGTGTTTAAATACCACTCCCCATTTTTTCAGCCCTTTGGCTTTTGCTAATTTCACGTACTCTGATGTGTTTTGTTCTAATAAACTTGACCGGGTCATCTTGGCTATATTCCCCATATACCCTAACCCAAGTGCGAGCGTTGGTAATATAACATGCATGTTCGTTTTCCAACCACTGATTGGGAACCAACCTAATTGAAGCCCTAACTGATATTGCATGAGTCCAGCTAGAACGAATGATGGAATTGAAATTCCTAATACGGCAACGATTGTCGCAATATAATCACCTGCTTTATTGTGATACATTGCCGAAAGAACGCCTAATAATACACCAAAGCCAATCGCAAATAACAGTGAAGCTGCTCCCAGTGTCACAGATACAGGGAAACTTTCTGCGATCATATCATTCGTTGAGCGCCCTCGATATTTCATCGATTCTCCAAAATCGAGTGTTGCAACATTTTTTACATAAGTAAAGTATTGCTCATACCATGGATCATTTAGTCCGTAGGCTTCATTCAATTGCTCTTGAATTTGTGGTGTAACCACTTGCTGTTCAGCTGCAAAAGGGTTACCTGGTGCTAAACGCATTAGAAAAAAAGTAACAGTTACAATGACAAATAATGACAATAGACTGTGTCCAACGCGTTTCAAGATATACTTTGCCACGATTTTTTTCCTCCTTATTAATTACATCATAATTTATGACGGAATATTATATCGAAATTCTTGTGATCGAATTTCGATTAGAATCATATTACAAACTGAGTGATATTAAAAATCATATTCACAATTTAGTTCATAACGATAAATAAAACCACCACCAGAGTGCAACTTACACGGGGGTGATATATTCATTTATACATTATATCAGAAACCATTAAGAATAAAAATCTAATATGAGCATAAAATTAAGTTAATATATGATATTATTATCATAATTTCATTTTCATAAATATTGCTTATATGCACTAAAAAGAAAAGCCTCTACAGAGTGACAAACTTTGTCATTGTAGAGGCTAATTATATATTATGCTAATTATTCATTAGAACTTCCGTCAACTTCATAAATTTCTGCAACTTCTCCATCAACTAAATGTAACATTGGTGCTGGTTTAACGGCGTTATGTTCTTCATCAATATAAAACTCCCCAGTAACTCCACCCGTGAAGGTTTCCATATTTTCGATAGCATCTCTCACTGCTGTTCGGTCAGTAGATCCTGCATCTTCGATCGCTTGAAATAATAATTTTGCTCCATCATATCCAAGTGCTCCGAAAGTGTCTGGCGTTTTCCCAAATTTTGCTTCATAAGCTTCTACGAATGCTTTACCTGCTTCTTCTTCAGTTCCTGTGTAAAAGTTTGACGTAAAGTATACATCTGTTGCATTGCTTGCACCTGCTAACTCTACATAGGCATCACTTGCAAATCCGTGTCCACTTAAGATTGGTTGAGTTAGACCCATCTCTCTAGCTTGTTTAGTAATTAAGCCTCCTTCAGTATAAAAGGCTGGTAAATAAATAACATCGAATTCAGTCGCCATTAAAGTCGTTAGGACAGCTGAGAAATCTGTATCACCACTCGTATAAGATTCTTCCAATACAACTTCATTACCTAACGCTTCCCATTCTTTAATGAATGGTTCTGCTTGTCCTACAGAGTAATCATTTGACTGGTCTACTAGGACAACTGCTTTTTGTGCACCTAGTTCATCCGTTGCAAATCGAGCTGCAGCGTTCGCCTGGTAAGTGTATGAGAACGCAAGACGGAATACCCAATCTAATACATTCCCGTCATCATCCATAGTTAAATCATCTGCTGTTGCTGCTGGAATGACCGCTGGAACTTCAGATTGTTCTGCTACGGGATTTTGTGCTAATACTAAATCTGTTGCACCCGGTCCAATTAGAGCTACTGCCCCTTCTTCAACCAGGCGAGTAGCAACTGAAGCTGTTTCGGTCTTATCTGATTTATTGTCATAATGAATGATTTCTACTTCACGGCCATCTAAAAGCCCACCTTCATTGTTTACTTCTTCAACAGCTAATTGTATAGCTTCGTACATAGCTTGCCCATAAGATGCTGAGTAGCCAGATGTTTCCATGTTAGCTCCAATTTTTACTGTCTCGTTTTCTTCTTGTGCTAAGGCTGATAAGTTTGATGATGAGGCAAATAAAGTGACACCGGCTAAAAGACTTAAACCTAATTTTTTGAAATTCATAATATTCCTCCTGTATTGTTTGAATGATAAGGGATTGTAAAAAATGTAATGTTTATAATATCTGAAATGTCATTGTTTATGGCTCATCACTTCTTTCCTGATTAAACAAAAAAATAGTCATCCATTCAATGAATGGATGACTATTACTCAAGACCCATTCATAGCTTACACGAATAGGACTGGAATACGTTAGATTTTTAATCTAAGGTTCAAGTCCTGGTCTTAATAATAATAATAATGTTATTATTTTGTAAGTTATGCATAGCTCTCTCTTTCCTTTAATCATTTTCTAATATAATTATAATATACTTTAATCATTTTAATTGCAAGGATTTATGCATATTATTTCTGAATATCCACCACTAGACCTGTTTTATGTGCTTATATTATTTTTTTATGGATTAAATTTTTAGCCATTCTTCAATAAGTCCATTTAATCTAGGATAATCTTCGTGTTTAATAATCGAGTAACGGACTGTCTCTTTTAAGTTATCTTCTTCATAAAATCGGCCCGAAAAACCATTCTCTTCTAGAAAGCGACCTAAACTCAATGCTCTTTCTCCATAGGTGAATACAAAATTGGTGTAACTATCATTCACACTCATTACTTGATTTACTTGCTTAAAGGCTTCAACTAGCATACCACGAGACTCTAGTTGATAATTGGCGTATTCCTTGACCCATGCTTTATCTTCTAGAAAGATACTCGCTAAATTCATCCCTACGTGATCTAAAGGATAAGGGTGATTAATTCGAGTAACTTTATCGTAAGTCTCCCCTTTGGCAATAATAATTCCAATTCTTAAGCCAGCTAATCCGTATATTTTACTTAAAGTACGAATAATTAATACATGCCCACCATCTGGGCGTGCGTATTCTTTACCGAATTCAATATATGCTTCGTCGATGACAAAATATCCATGCATTGCTTCCATCGCATCCGTAATTGCTTGTAATTCATCTTCTTTGAACATTAATCCCGTTGGATTATGAGGATTAGATAGTATGAATAAAGACGGTTTTTTCTTATAAATTGCTTTAACTATCTTGTCAAAATCAAATGAATAATCCGCTTCGCTCTCTACCTCATAAAAAGGTAATTGTAGTTGCTCAGCATAATCTTTATACATAAAGAAATCTGGAGTGATTGTCATAATACCTTTTTGACCTAAAGTGATAAAGGTTTTCTGGATCCACTCATCTGCACCACTAGCCAATTCAATTTCATCTACATTTAAATTATTATCTTTAGCGTAAATAGCTTTCAATTGTCCTAATTCAACATCCGGATAATCTTGAAATACTGTTCTATTATATACTTCATCCATATATTCTTTTTTAATCGGTGAAATTGGACTTGTATTTCTGTTCATTATAATCATAATTCAACCTCGTTTCTTGAAATATATTTTATTATAACACTAATATTTTTAATTGAAATCTAATGAATTTAAAAATCTGTATAAAAAAACACCCCATAAGGGGTGTTTAATTGTGGTTTGGAATTATTGTTCGATTGAAGTAACAGTTCCGGCACCAACAGTACGTCCACCTTCACGGATAGAGAAACGAGTTCCATCTTCCATAGCGATTGGGTGAATTAATTCTACAGAGATAGTTACGTTGTCACCAGGCATTACCATTTCAGTTCCTTCTGGTAATTCGATGATTCCTGTAACGTCAGTTGTAGTAAAGTAGAATTGTGGGCGGTAGTTATCGAAGAATGGAGTATGACGTCCACCCTCTTCTTTAGATAATACATAAATCTCAGCAGAGAATTTAGTATGTGGTGTAATTGAACCTGGTTGAGCTAAAACTTGTCCACGTTCGATGTCATCACGTGTAACACCACGTAATAATGCACCAATGTTATCTCCCGCTTCAGCGTAATCTAACATTTTACGGAACATCTCAACACCAGTTACAGTAGTTTTTTGAGTATCTTTGATACCAACGATTTCAACTTCGTCACCTACTTTAACTTGTCCACGTTCTACACGACCAGTAGCAACTGTACCACGACCAGTAATTGAGAATACATCCTCAACTGGCATCATGAATGGTTTGTCGATTTCACGAGCTGGTTCTGGAATGAATGTATCTACAGCTTCCATTAATTCTAAGATTTTAGCTTCGTTTTCAGCGTCGCCTTCTAAAGCTTTTAATGAAGAACCAACGATTACAGGAACATCGTCTCCTGGGTAATCATATTCTGATAATAAGTCACGAACTTCTAATTCAACAAGTTCTAATAACTCTTCATCATCAACCATATCAGCTTTGTTTAAGTATACTACGAAGTGAGGCACACCAACTTGACGTGATAATAAGATATGCTCACGAGTTTGTGGCATTGGTCCGTCAGCAGCAGATACTACTAAGATAGCACCGTCCATTTGAGCAGCACCAGTGATCATGTTTTTAACGTAGTCCGCGTGTCCTGGCGCATCGATATGTGCGTAGTGACGGTTAGCAGTTTCATACTCAATATGTGAAGTATTGATTGTGATTCCACGTTCTTTTTCTTCAGGTGCGTTATCGATTGAAGCATAATCTTGAGCTTCACCAAAACCATTTTTAGCTAAAACTGTTGCGATTGCAGCAGAAGTAGTTGTTTTACCGTGGTCAACGTGACCTAAAGTCCCAATATTAACATGGGGTTTCGTACGTTCAAATTTTTCTTTTCCCATTATTTAATCCTCCTAAAATATATGTAACCTATTATAGATTATTTCCTAATCTATCAAAATGATTATACCGTGAAAGGAAGGTAAATTCAACCATTTACCTCCACATATTCACGTTTATAGCAAGCTTTCTGCTTAGTTATAAAGCAGATTATCTACCGCTATGTTTCTCGATGATTTCTTCTTGAATTGATTTTGGAACAGCTTCATAGTGGTCGAATTGCATTGTAAATGTACCACGACCTTGAGTAGATGAACGTAATGTTGTCGCGTAACCGAACATTTCTGCTAAAGGAATGAATCCTCGAACGATTTGTGCGTTACCACGAGCAGTTGTACCTTCGATGCGTCCACGTCTTGAGTTCACGTGTCCCATTACATCACCTAAGTATTCTTCAGGAACTGTAACTTCTACTAACATCATTGGTTCTAAGATTGCTGGATCAGCTTTCTTAGCAGCTTCACGTAATGCTAATGAAGCAGCAACTTTGAAGGCAGTCTCAGAAGAATCGACATCATGGTAAGAACCATCGTAAAGCTTAGCTTTAACGTCGATTAATTCAAATCCTGCTAATACACCGTTTTCCATTGCGTCTTTAAGTCCTGCATCTACTGCTGGGATGTATTCACGAGGAACTACCCCACCAACAATTGCATCCTCAAATTCGTATCCGGCACCTTCTTCGTTAGGTGAGAATTCAATCCAAACGTGTCCGAATTGTCCTTTACCACCTGATTGACGAACGAATTTACCTTCTGCTTTTGTAGCTGTACGGAAAGTTTCACGGTATGAAACTTGTGGTGCACCAACACTTGCAGAAACTTTAAATTCACGTTTTAGACGGTCAACGATGATATCTAAGTGTAACTCACCCATACCAGCGATGATTGTTTGTCCAGTTTCGTGATCAGTTGTCGCACGGAAAGTTGGATCTTCTTCAGCTAACTTAGCAAGAGCTGCAGACATTTTGTCTTGGTCAGCTTTTGACTCAGGTTCAATTGCAACGTTAATAACTGGCTCTGGGAATTCCATTGATTCAAGAATCACTGGCGCATTCTCAGCACATAAAGTATCACCAGTTGTTGTATTTTTAAGTCCTACCGCAGCAGCGATATCTCCTGAGAATACTTCTGGGATTTCTTCACGTGAGTTAGCGTGCATTTGTAAGATACGACCAACACGTTCACGGCTGTCTTTAGTCGCATTTAGAACGTATGAACCGGCAGCTAATGTACCAGAATATACACGGAAGAATGTTAGACGTCCTACAAATGGGTCAGTCATAACTTTGAATGCTAAAGCAGCAAAGTCTTCTGAATCATCAGCATGATGTTCTAAAGTATCTTCTGTTCCTGGAATAGTACCGACAATTGGTGGTACTTCTAGTGGTGATGGTAAGAAATCAACAACACCATCTAGTAATAATTGTACCCCTTTGTTCTTGAATGAAGAACCAACATAAACTGGGTAGAACTCAACCGCAACTGTCGCTTTACGGATTGCCGCTTTAAGAGTTGCAACATCGATTTCTTCACCTTCTAGGTAAGACATCATAATATCTTCATCTAAATCAGCGATAGCTTCAATTAAGTTTGTACGCCATGTGTCAGCTAATTCTTTCATGTCTTCAGGGATTTCAATTTCTTCAACGTCTTCACCTAAATCATCATGATAGTGGTATGCTTTCATGTCAATTAAGTCGATGATCCCGTCAAAGTCATCTTCTGCACCAATTGGTAATTGAACAGGGTGAGCATTTGCATCTAAACGGTCGTGAAGTGTTTCAGTCGCGTTTAAGAAATCAGCACCAAGTTTATCCATCTTATTGATATATACAATACGAGGAACACCGTAAGTTGTAGCTTGACGCCAAACTGTTTCAGTTTGAGGTTCTACACCTGATTGAGCATCTAATACAGTTACTGCACCATCAAGTACACGTAATGAACGTTCTACCTCTACGGTAAAGTCCACGTGACCTGGAGTATCAATAATGTTTACGCGGTGGTCATTCCATTGTGCAGTTGTAGCTGCAGATGTAATTGTAATACCACGCTCTTGTTCTTGCTCCATCCAGTCCATTTGTGATCCACCATCATGAGTTTCACCAATTTTGTGTATACGTCCTGTATAGTAAAGGATACGCTCAGTAGTTGTCGTTTTCCCTGCATCAATATGGGCCATGATTCCGATGTTACGCGTTTTATCAAGAGAAAATTCTCTCTTTGCCATACTATTTTACCCCTCTTTCAAATATATAATGAGTAATTGTCAATCGCCTATGCAAATCCTTGCATAAAACAGCCAACCAATTTCTACCAGCGGAAGTGCGCGAAGGCTTTATTGGCTTCAGCCATTTTGTGCATGTCTTCACGTTTCTTAACAGAAGCACCTGTATTATTAGCTGCGTCCATTAATTCACGTGCAAGACGTGTTTCCATTGTTTTCTCCCCACGTAAACGTGAGTATTGAGTTAGCCAACGGATAGCTAAAGTATAACGACGTTCTGGACGAACTTCAATAGGAACTTGATAGTTAGAACCTCCGACACGACGAGCTTTAACTTCTAACAATGGCATAATATTTTCGATTGCTTGTTCGAAGACTTCTAATGGCTCTTGACCTGTTTCTTCACGAATAATATCGAAAGCTGAGTATAAGATTTTAGAAGCTTTTCCACGTTTACCATCAACCATGATACGGTTAATTGTACGTGTAACTAATTTTGAATTGTAAATTGGATCTGCTAAAACTTCACGTTTTGCTACATTACCTTTACGAGGCATTCAAACTCCTCCTTTCATAAGGAATTAATTTTATTTTTTATATTTATTTAGGTTTTTTTGTTCCGTATTTAGAACGGCTTTGACGACGTTCAGTAACACCAGCTGTATCTAACGCTCCACGAACGATGTGGTAACGTACCCCTGGTAAGTCTTTTACACGTCCTCCACGGATTAACACAACACTATGTTCTTGTAAGTTGTGTCCTTCTCCTGGAATGTATGCTGTAACTTCCATTAAGTTTGATAAACGAACACGCGCGTATTTACGTAACGCCGAGTTAGGTTTTTTAGGTGTCATAGTACCAACACGAGTACATACACCACGTTTTTGTGGTGACATAGTAGTTGTTGAAGTACGTTTATAACTGTTATATCCAACGTTTAAAGCTGGAGAGTTCGATTTAGTCGTTTTAGACTTACGTGGTTTATTAACTAATTGATTAATTGTAGGCATGAATTGTCCTCCTCCCGTCTTCTTTTCTTAGTCCACACATCCAAGTGTGTCATTTTATAGTAAAATTCAATAAACAACTTTTCAGTTGCTTAAGATAAGAGTTTTAAAGCAGTCAGCACGACTGTTGACCAGGAATCTGTCATTAAAACACCTTAGGTATAGTATCATGAGGATTTACTTTCGTCAATAGTCTTGAGCATTTTTTTCAAAAAAAACCGACTAATTGTTAATTTTAAACAAATAGTCGGAAATATGTTATTTATCAGCGTTGATAAAGTCATACTTTTCAGGTTCTTCTTTGAATTTTCTCACAACATATGGACAAGTCGCTTTGATTTTCTTACCTTCTTTGTCCATTTCTGATACTAATTCATCTAAAAGTTTACCTGCAATCCCTTGTCCTCTTAATGCGGGGTCTGTAAAAGTATGATCAGCGACTACCACTTGGTCGTTTGATGAGCTTGGTGGAAACGTAATTTCCGCTAATAACTTATCTGCTTCGTCACGATATACAATTGCGTTACCTTCTCTTTTAAACTCCATTAAATCGCCTCCTTGACGTCTATATAAATAGTTTACCATGGTTAGATGATTTAATTAAATTTAATGCTTGAAGCGAATAATCTAGGTGTTATTAGTTGTTACGTAAAGTTGGGAATAATAATACATCACGAATAGATTGCGCGTTTGTTAACAGCATAACTAGACGGTCAATTCCGATTCCTAACCCACCTGTTGGCGGCATACCGTATTCTAATGACTCTAAGAAATCTTCATCCACTGGATGCGCTTCGTCGTTTCCTTGATCTTTCTCTTCCATTTGAGCTTCAAAACGCTCACGTTGGTCTACTGGGTCAGTTAACTCAGTAAAGGCATTCCCATATTCATGGCCCGCGATAAATAATTCGAAACGATCTGTAAATCTTGGATCTTCTTGGTTTTTACGCGCCAATGGTGATATCTCTACTGGATGTCCAAATACAAATGTTGGTTGAACAATTGTATCTTCACATTTATCTTCAAAGAAGTTGTTGATAATATGTCCAACAGTTGTGTCATGGTCGTTGACAGTTACATGGTGTTCTTTAGCTAAAGCTTTTGCTTCTTCATAAGACATTTCTTGCCAAAAATCAACGCCAGTAATTTCTTTAATAATATCTACCATATGAATACGACGCCATTCTGATTCTAAATCGATCGTTTGATCGTCATATACCAATACACCAGAGCCTAATACTTTATTAGCCACATGCTTAATTAATGATTCTGTTAAATCCATGACATCCGTAAAAATACTATAAGCAGTATACACTTCTAACATAGTAAATTCAGGGTTGTGTGTTGTATCCACACCTTCATTACGGAATACACGACCAATCTCGTATACTTTCTCAAAACCACCAACTACAAGACGTTTTAGATGTAATTCTAAAGCGATTCGTAAATATAATTCCATATCTAAGGCGTTATGGTGTGTAATAAATGGTCTGGCATTTGCTCCACCTGCGATATTATGTAAAACCGGTGTTTCGACTTCCATATAGTCATTGTCATCTAAATAACGACGGATTTCTGAGATGATTTTAGATCGGTTCACAAATCGTTCGCGACTCTCATCATTACTAATTAAGTCTAAGTAACGTTGACGGTAGCGTTGTTCAACATTTGCTAAACCATGATATTTATCTGGTAATGGACGTAATGCTTTTGTTAAAGGAGTGAAAGACGTTGCACGAACGGATAATTCACCCGTATTTGTCTTGAATAAATACCCCTCAACACCAACAATATCTCCTAAGTCAGCTTGTTTGTACCAATCATAACTTTCTTCACCAATCATATCTTTACGTACATAAAGTTGAATACGGCCTTTCATGTCTTGAATATGGGCAAAACCAGCTTTCCCTTTACCACGTTTAGACACCATACGTCCTGCAACTTTTACGTTAATTTTTTCAGCTTCTGATAATTCTTCTTTTGTAAGGTGATCAAATTCACTTACGATATCTACTGAATAGTGTGTTCTTGTAAAACCAGCATCAAATGGGTTGACGCTATCTGATTCTAACATTGAAGTCATTTTTTCACGACGAACTAATAGTTGGTCATTTAACTCTTCATGTGTTTGTTCTTGATTATCACTCACGTTATTCACTCCTCATTTACTTTATTACTTCTCTTAAAAATTAAAGCACATCTAACAAACAAATACAATGCTTGTCTTTATTATCTATATTAGGCTTCTTCTACTAATGCAGTCAATTCCTCTTCACTAAACTGATAGGCTTCATTACAGTAATGACAGACTACTTCTGCTCCATGATCTTCGTCAATCATTGCTTGAATATCGTCTTTGCCTAATAATTTGATTCCATCAGAGAAACGTTCCTTCGAACAATGACAGTTAAAACGGACATCTAAATAATCTAAGATTTTAGAATTACCTTCGCCAACTAATCTATCTAATAGTTGTTCTACTGTTAGACCACTGTTTAATAAATCAGATACACGACCTAAGTTATTAATTTTATCTTCTAAAGCAGAGATGGTTTCTTCAGTTGCCCCTGGCATGACTTGAATCATAAAGCCACCGGCTTGTGCAACAATATCGCCTTTATCAACTAGAACACTTAGTCCAATAGATGAAGGTGTTTGTTCTGATACTGCCATATAATAGGTGAAGTCTTCTGCAAGCTCTCCACTGATTAATGGCACTTGTCCTATGTAAGGTTCGTAGTTTTCAATTTGTTTACTTACTTTTAAAAAACCAGGTAAGCCTACGGCACCTTTGACATCAATTTTGCCTTCTTCATTTGAATCTAAGGCAACTTGTGGGTTATTTACAAAACCTCTTAAGTTCATTTTTGCATCACTTGTCGCTAGAATTCGACCTAAAGGTCCTTCCCCTGTGATATCTGCAGTTATTTGGTCATTCCCTTTTAAATTCGCAGCGAGTAAGGCTGTTCCAATTAAAGTTCTCCCTAATGCAGCTGTCGCAGTGCGCCAAGTATCGTGACGTCTTCTTGCTTCTTCAACTGTATTTTTCGCATCAATCACATACACTTTAACTTGCCCATCAAAGGCAAGCGCACGTAATAATTTATCAGTCATATGTTCATTCCTCCATGAAAATTCCATGTTGCATTGTAATGTATTACCTTTTTATTTTCAACTAACATATAATAACACACATTCTTTAGTGAAATCATCATCAAAAGGTCTTTTCTCACTTTCACATATCTTACCACCAAGTCAGTGAAAATACACACAGAATATAAAAAAGCTCTCCAAGTTTTCACCTGTAAGAGCTTTGTTTTATTTAATTTTTTATATAGTCTCTTAAATTCCATGATTCACTGTAGTAACTTGAGTCAATCTCTTTCAGTTTGTCTGAAATCAGTGGTTCAAACTCCATCCAATCTAAGATATCTTTTTCTAAGTCTAATCCTTGAGCAATTTCTGTTAGCACAAGTTTTGAATTTTTATTAATTTCAAATACAGCTCTGTCCGTTACAATGATGATTTCTTTGCCATTAGCAATGGCTTCTTTACTTGAGAATGTAATATGCGACAAGGCAGATTTAAACTTCTTATCGACACCTGCGTGATTAATGACGAGTTGCCCATTCTCTACGCTAGTTTCCCCTTTAACAGTAAAGGTTCCAATAAAGATTATTTTTGAAGCACTTGCTGAAATATCGATCATACCACCTGGACCAATGAGCATATCTCCAATTTGTGTAGTATTCATATTCCCATTAACATCCATCTGACCAAAGCCCAACACAGTTGTATCTACGCCGCCCCCGTGATAATAATCAAACATATCTAATGTATTGATAATCGCATCTGCATTATAGTTCGTACCATAATTATAATCTGAGGCTGTCATTCCACCGATTGCACCTAAGTCTGTGTTCAGAGTGAACTGTTCTAATAGATTGGCCTCATTAATTAACCGTGACACTTTATCTGCCATTCCAACGCCAATATTGATAAAACTGTTTGGCTTTAACTCTCGCACCGCCCGTCTTGCGATGACTGTTTTGTTATCGAGGGGTAACTTCCGACTCTTCACTTTTGGTGTTCTAATTTCATTGGATAAGAGCGGACTATACTGGGTCATAAAGGTTTGTTGATGGTATTCTGGTTTAGCTTTTACAACATAATCAACGAGTACACCTGGTACATCAACTTCTTTAGCTGTTAGTGTGTTGGCAGAAACGACGTCTTCAACTTGAGCAATGACAATTCCACCTGCGTTCTTCGCTGCCATCGCAAGCGTCAGTGCTTCGAGTTTCAAGGGTTCATGAGTAAAGGCTAAGTTCCCTTTTGGATCTGCATAAGTCGCTTTAATAAAAGTCACATTGATGGGTAAAGGTTTAAAATACAACCATTCCTCCCCATTCACTTCCGTAACTTCTACCAATTCTCCGGCTGCTTTTGCACGATCATTAATGCGTCCCCCATCTTGGCGAGGGTCTACAAAGGTTCCAATACCTACTTTACTCCACACACCCGGTCCTTTGGCTGCAGCATCTCGGTAGAGTTTACCAATCACTCCTTGTGGAATCATATATAATTCATACTGATTTGCGAGAGCGGCTTTTGCTGATAAGGGCGCTCCACTCATATGAGTTCCGATAAAACGTTTTAGTAAACCGGGTTCAAGTAAGTAATCCATCCCCGTTCCTTCACCGCGACTCATTCCTGCCACAGCTATTAAAGTAACGTCTTTTGGGTGTTGATTTTCTTTGTAGTAGGCGCCTAGTTCTTTTAATAACTCTTCTGGCATACCTCCTAAACCATAGGTCGTTGTCGCAATCTGAGCCTGATCTGGAACATATTGCATCACATCTTTTACTGAGATTTCTTTTGTATCCATCTATACACCTCTTATATTGTTGATAAAAAAGTAGACTCAGTGTTTGCCACTCAGTCTACTCAATGAATTTTTATTTAGTTGACCTTTAATTCGCTTAATTTGAATTTAATTGTGTCATTCGTGTGTGCACTTGATTAAAGTCTTCGAGCATTTCAGTGAAGATATCTGATACCGATTTTATCTCATGGATTCGACCAATCCCTTGTCCCATACTTAATTGTGAACCATCGATATCTCCATTTTTCATCGCTTCATAGGAGCGTCTACCTGAAATTAATGGCATCAACTCTTCTAAAGTCGCTCCATTCGCTTCTGCTTTAAGAATATCTTGAGCCATCTTATTATTAGCGACACGCATCGCATTGCGAAGTGACTTCATTGTTAAGACCGTCCCATACTCTGGAACAGATAATAAGGCTTGGCGATAAGCATCAGATGCATTCACTTCAGGCGTCGCTAGGAACCGAGTAGACATTAACACACCGTCCACTCCTAATGCCATGGCAGCATACATACTCTTACCATCAACAATCCCTCCCGCTGCAAGAACAGGTACATCCAATTCTTCAGCTGCTTTTGCCCAAAGGATTTGACCACTGACTTGATCTAAGCCCGGATGCCCACCACCTTCTGCTCCGACCATTGTAATAATATCCGCACCATCAGATTGAGCCGCTAAAGCGTGTCGAATTGACGTTACTTTATGAATGACAATAATACCTGCATCTTTCAGTGGTTGAATGAATTTGTCCGGTCTTTGTCCTGAAGTTTCAACAACCGGTACCTTTTCTTCAATTAACACTTGAATATAATCATTAATTACCGCTGGCATCACAACTTCTGGCACTAAAGAAATATTAAAGGCAAAAGGCTTATCAGTTAAACTGCGCACTTTTCGAATTTCTTCTCGCAAGGCATCAACATCTGGAAAAGCCATCGCTGGAACAATCCCTAATCCCCCTGCATTAGATACCGCTGAAGCTAACTCCGCTAGCGACATATATTGCATGGCTCCTTGAATAATTGGGTACTTAATATTTAATAGTTCAGTGACTCTTGTTTGCATCGAATCATCTCTCCTTCATTTTTCGATGATGATAGAGCGATGATTTCAAACAAATAACAAACTATTTCCTGTTAAGTTTTGTTACCCGTTCCTAGCTCATATCTAATCATCTAATAAAAAATCGTATTTTAATGAATCATTTTCAAAATGGAAATTATTATATATAGATTGAAAAACAAAATCTTCCACTTTAGAATAATGCTTCTTCTTCTCTCGCATTAATGTCGGGATATACGGAATTGGATCCTCAAAACGCTTTTCTACTACACCCATTTGGTTTAGTCTTGAAATAAACATACTAAAGTAAACTGTCGGTAAAAGAGCGATTAATTCGTTGTAGATCACTGTTTCTATCATATAATCCCAAGAACTTGAGGTAAATAATTGCTTTGCTGTACTGTTATTTTCTTTTAATTTGTCTTCTACAAAATAATAGACGGCATCTTTTTTGTTATAGGTTACATAATGATAGCTGTCTAAGTGGTTCCATTTTAGTAAACGTTTTGTAACGAGTGGATGATCTGGTCCCATAAAGGCGACCACTTCAGTTCGAACTAAGGGATGTACTTCATAATTAGACGTATCAAAATCTTTCGGTGGAGCTAGAACTGCGATATGAATCACATTATCTTCTAGCATTTGTTGTAACTCATTCGTACCTGCTTCAACAATTTCGATATGTGCATTTGGATTCTCTATCAGAAAGCGAGGAATAAACTTATTAAAGAAAAAACGTAAATACGTTGGGTGAATCCCAATTTTAATCGTCCCTTTTTGGAATAAAGATTCCCTTTCGATGACATGCTCAAGGCCATTATATTGATTTAATACTTTTAGTGCGGATTGATACACATGCATTCCCGAATCAGATACATTCACGATTCGTCCATTTTTTCGATTGAATAAAGAAACTCCCTGTTGATGTTCAAAGTTTTTTATAAACTGACTCAACGCTGACTGAGAAACATATAAATTCTCAGCCGCGACAGTCAGGTTACAATCTGATTGAACAATTTCTACAAAATATTGCATTTGACTAATTTCCATCATTCTAAGCACCTCAAATTCTTAATATTACTGGATAGTATTGCTATGCTTACAGTGTATCACAGCATTATTAATTCCCTTTGAATTTTGGTTGCCTTTTACTTAAGAATGCTTCAACCGCTTCAGAATGATCACCACTTAAGGAACTTGCTCTCATATACTTCGCTTCTAATCGATTTGTCTCATCCATTTGAGGATATAAGACACTAGCCAATAAAGCTTTTTGGTAAGCGATTGTTTGAGTCGGTCCATGTGCGAGCTTTTGAGCTAATGCTTGGGCTTCATCAAGTAAATCTTCATCTGCGACTTTACTATAAGCGAGGCCATATTCGACTGCCAATTCTGCATTAATCGGTTCATTCAACATAATATGTTTCATTGTTCGGTACGATCCTAAGGCTTGTTGTAAATTGTACATCAAACCAGTATCTCCTGGAAAAGCCATATTAATAAACGCCGTAAGTAAGCGACTCTGAGTACCCATCACAATGAAATCACATGATAAAGCGAGTCCTAAGCCAGCTCCTGCAGCCACTCCATTAATGGCTGCAATTACGGGTTTTGAATTTCGTCGGATACTTCGAACCATTTCTCCTGTTTTAAGGACACCCTCTTCTGGTATTCCTTGTCCGGTATCAATGAGGTGTTGGAAGTATTTAACATCTCCTCCTGCACAGAAATACTTGCCTGCACCTGTTAAGATAACTGCCTTTACTTCTGGATTTTGATCGATATCTGCCATTACATCAATAATTTCTTGATACGTCGTTTCTGAAAAAGCATTTCCATACTCTTCTCGATTAATTGTAACGGTCGCTACTTGGTTCTCTATTGTGTATAGAATCGTTTGATACATTGCTTATCTCCTTACTTTCATTGATTAAGGTTTAGTACTAATGAATATATTCAAAAATACCTGCAGCACCCATACCGGCTCCGATACACATTGATACCATTCCGTATTTCGAATCTTTACGTTTACCCATCTCTGCTAATAAGCGTGATGTCAGCACGGCTCCGGTTGCACCCAGTGGATGTCCTAAAGCAATTGCTCCTCCGTTAACGTTTGTAATATCTGTGTTTATTCCTAATTCACGAATTGAAGCTAACGCTTGAGATGCAAAGGCTTCGTTTAACTCGATTAAGTCCAGATCTTCTAGTTTTAAGCCTGTTAATTCTAAAACTTCTGGAATAGCATAGGCTGGTCCGATCCCCATATATTTCGGATCAACTCCTACAGCTTTATAACCAACAAAGCGAGCGATTGGCTTCACGCCTAATTCTTTTACCTTTTCGCTTGACATGATGACAACAAAACTCGCGCCGTCACTTACTTGCGATGATGTTCCTGCAGTGACAGAGCCGTCTGCTTTAAAGATCGTTCTTAGTTTCCCTAAAGTTTCAGGTGTTGATTCTGGACGAATCCCTTCATCTTTATCGAATTTAACCTCTTTAACTTGAGGTCCATTTTTTGTGTATTCAACTTTTTGTGTTGTTACGGGGATGATTTCATCATCAAAGCGTCCTTCTGTTTGTGCAGCATGTGCGCGTTGATGACTTTGCACTCCAAATTCATCCTGATCTTTTCGAGTGACATTATATTTAGTTGCGACATTTTCAGCAGTGAGTCCCATTGGATACGAAACACCTGAATCTTCTGCTTGTAGTGTAGGATTGTTTGTTACTTCATTGCCCCCCATTGGGACAGAACTCATGAACTCAACTCCACCTGCTACCAACACGTCTGATTGACCAGCCATAATGGCATTTGCAGCAATGGCAATCGTTTGTAATCCTGATGAGCAGTAACGGTTCACTGTTTGTCCTGCAACAGAGTAAGGTAATCCTGCTCTTAATGCAATCGTACGAGCAAAATTCATTCCTTGAATCCCTTCTGGGAAGGCACAACCAACAATCACATCTTCGATAAGCGCTGGATCAAAGTCACCATCGACACGATCGATGACACCCTTTAATACTTCAGCTGCAATATCATCTGGACGGTCGTTGGCAAGGGCTCCATTCGCTTTTCCTTTTCCAATAGCCGAACGTCCATAAGCAACGATATAAGCATCTTGCATAATTAATTCATTCCTTTCAAGTTTCCGTATTAATTTCTTAACGGTTTACGCGTTTGTAACATATGCGAAATTCGTTCGAATGTTTTTTGATTTTTACTTAATTTTAGGAAATGTTGTTTCTCAAGATGTTGTAACCATTCTTGATTAACATAGGTTCCTTCTGGGAGCTCTCCACCTGTCATTACATCTGCAATCGCAAGTCCTAACTCCATGTCATAATCACTAATAAAGTGTCCTAGGCGCATTGAATCTAATTGCCCTTCGACCACTGCTTTAAAGTTTGTTCCTAAGGCTGGGAAGTTAACTTTTGTTCTTTGAATGTAATTTACTTTAGTTAAATAAGTTAATTTCTCAATGGCTACGTCCACAACTTTATCCGCATTCATAATAATGTCATCTGAACCTCTTAAGTAATATTTACGACGGGCTTCATAAGCACTCATTGAAACATCTCCAGAAGCGACTCGTGTTATGACGGCACCTAAAGTTTTCATCTTACTTGCTTTTTGCTCGTCACGAGTCATGACACGCTCTGTTAATTCAGCTAGGCCGCCACCACCAGGAATAAGTCCTACACCGACTTCAACTAAACCGATATAGCTTTCTGCCGCTGCTACAACATAAGGAGAGGCTAAGATTAATTCAGCTCCACCACCTAAAGAGCGTCCTCTAACCGCTGTCACAATCGGTTTACTACTGTAGCGAACACGGTTCACTGCTTCATGTAACTCACTTAATGTTTTACCTAGTAAGGTATCGACTTCTTCGAGTTCGATGGCTTTCTTCATCATATTCAAGTTAGCTCCTGGACAAAAATGTGGTCCATCTGAATAAATAACCATTCCTGAATAATGACCTGACTCTAATTCGTCTACAGCTTTGATCAGCCCTTTTGTTAGACCTTCATCAATCGTATTGTTTGGTGTATGGAATTTGAATAGTAATTGATCCGTATTTATGACACTTAATGTTGTATTGTCATCTTTCCAAATTTCTTTCTCTACACGTTCTTCAATTGGCGTAATATTCTCAAGAACATCGCCTTCTTTATAGAAGCTTTCTGTTCTATTTGCTACCCATTCAGGTAATTCCCCTACTTCTGCTTGGATTCTTTCTTTCACACGGTCAAAGCCCATTAAATCCCACAGTTGGAAAGGTCCGACTTTCCAGTTAAAGCCCCAAACCATTGCACGATCAATGTCTTTATAATCTTTTGCCGCTTTAGGAACATTATTTGCCGCATAGAAAAATGTGCTTCTCAAAGTTTCCCATAAGAATTTACCTGCTTTGTCTTCTGCTTTAAAGATTACATCTAAGTTTTCTTTTAAGTCACGTCCAAATTGAGATAATATTTCTAATTGTGGTTTGCCTGGCTCGACGTATTCCATAGTTTCGGGATCTAATACTAAGCGTTTACGCCCTTCTTTTTTGTAGAATCCGTAACCTGCTTTATTACCTAAAGCTCCTTTTTCTAAAAGTTTTGGTAAAAGCGATGAGTTGTTGAAGTAAGGTTGCTCACTAGGATCTTTCATTAATCCGCCTACAACAAAGGCAGCAATATCATTTCCGACTAAGTCTGATAAACCATATGTTCCTGTTCGAGGTCTTCCAATTGCTTTCCCTGTTAAAGCATCCACTTCAACAATTGATAAGCCGTCACGCTCTGCACGGAACATAATGTCTGCCATCGCATGTGTTCCTGTTCTATTGGCGATAAAGGCTGGGACATCATTAGCAATCACAACACCCTTTCCTAAGACATCTTCTGAGAATTGTTTAACTACTTCTACCGTTTCTTCAGATGTATTCTTCGTTGGAATAATTTCTAATAATTTCATATAACGCGGTGGATTGAAGAAATGCATCCCTAAGAAACGTTCTTGTTCGCCGCTTTCAAACACTTTAGCAATTGTTTCAATTGGGATTCCAGATGTATTTGTTGCTAGAATTGCTTCTTCTTTAGCGACCTGTTTAATCTTTGTCCAAATATCGTGCTTAATCTTAATATCTTCTTTAACTGCTTCAATAAAAATATCTGAATCTGATGGTTCAACTAAATCCTCAGAAAAATTCCCATAAGTTAAGTTCCCTTCGAAATTCAAATCATATAACATCGATTTCTTTTTGTTTGTAATTCTGTCATAACCCGCTTTAGATAGTTTATTACGATCTTCTTCGTCAATTACAACGTCTAACAATTGCACTTTAATCCCTGCATTTACAAGTAGGGCTGCAATTTGACTTCCCATGACACCTGCACCTAATACGGTTGCTTTTCTAATTGTCATTGTTATTTCCCTCCAAAATATATCGTTTTACTTTAACAGTGACTCAGCCATTTCCAAATTTGTTTGGAAATGACTGTCACTTGATAAATATTAGTTAAATGCTGATTGTCCAGTCATTGCTCGTCCAATTACTAAGGCATTAATTTCGTGTGTACCCTCATATGTATAAACAGCTTCTGCATCAGAGAAGAATCTTGCGATATCGTAATCGACAACAATTCCGTTCCCCCCACAAATTCCTCGACCCATTGCTACAGTCTCACGTAAGCGAAGAGCATTAATCATCTTACCTACTGAAGTAACGATTTCGTTGTAGTCACCATTCTCTTGTTGGCGAGCAATTTGTGAACAAAGGGCCATGGCAGATGTTACGTTTGCTTGCATCATCGCTAATTTCTCTTGAACTAATTGGTAATTTGAGATGTCTTTTCCAAATTGTTTACGTTCAGTTACATATTTAAGGGTTGCTTGAAGTGCTCCTGCCATCGCTCCTGTTGCCATGAAAGCTACGCCTGCACGAGTTGAGTAAAGAACTTTAGCAATATCTTTGAAACTATTGATGTTTTGTAGGCGATCACTTTCATCTACTACGACATCTTTTAAGTGAATATTTGCGTTTGGTACAATACGAAGTGCAATTTTATTTTCAATAATGTCAATGTCTAATCCTTCTTGACCTGCTTTGACGATAAAGCATTTTGGTTTGTTTGTTTCTTCGTCTCTTGCATAAACTGGAATCAAGTCAGCGACTGATGCGCCACCAATCCAACGTTTAGCTCCATTAAGAATCCATTTGTCACCTTCACGACGTGCTGTCGTATCTAAGCCCCAAGCAACGTCAGATCCATGATCAGGTTCTGTTAAAGCGAAGCAAGTACGTAATTCATGACTCGCTAATTTAGGGACATATTTTTGAACTTGTTCTGGACTACCTCCAAATAAGAATGAATTAAACCCTAAGCCCGAGTGAACTCCAATTAAAGTATTTAATGATACGTCAAATCTCGACATAGTAAAGGCGAAGAAAAATTGGAATAATTGACTCGTTTGTTTCTTACCTTCTCGCCCTTCGAATAATAAAGGGTTTGTATAGTATCCTAATTTACCGATATCTTCAAAAAATCCTTTTGGCACTTCTGCATCAACCCAAGCTTGATTAACTACGGGACGATACTTTGTTTCTAGCAGCTCCACTAATTGTCTTAAAAACTCAACTTCTCCATCTGTTAAACCTTCGCTAATGTTTAAAATATCCTCAGGGAATAATTGTTTTAATACTTCTTTTCTGTTGTCCATTTTCATTTGCCTCCTAAAATTTTCAATAACATGTATTACTTACACAAAAATGATAACGTTTACAATTAATATAATACGCTGTTAACTGGACCTCGTGAAATAACGGAGCCTTATCTTATACATTAGAATGCTTAATAAAGAGGCGTATTATTATTTTTGCTCATTTAAACGGTTGAGTTATTAGCACAACTAATAACTTTCATAAGAACTACATGGGTAAACAGCTGTCCTGAGCGGAAGTTTATCATTGTGTATTATGTAAACTTAATAGACAGCATAAAAAATCCCGACTATTCAGCCGGGACTTCAACCTTAAATATTCAATTCATCAGTTATTGTTGATTTTGCATAGTCATTCATCATCTTCCCTAGTTCTAGACGATCTGGCTTTCCAACAGAGTTTACTGGAATTTCATCAATCTCTAAGTATAGTTTTGGTACTTTATAACCTGCAAGGTTTTTCAAGCAGTATTCATCTAAGACTTCTCTGTAATTATCTGAACCGAGGGCTTCTTTATTCAGCATGATAGCCGCAGATACAGATTCACCAAATTTAGGATGTTCATATCCTAAGACAATTGCCGAGCGAATTAGAGGATGTTGACTTAGAATCGCTTCGACTTCTGATGGCAACACGTTTTCTCCACCTGTAATAATTAATTCTTTCAGGCGGTTAACTATAGTAATCTCACCTAATTCATTAATAAAGCCCATGTCTCCTGTTCTAAAGAAGCCATCATGGAAGGCTTTTTCATTTTCTTCTGGTAATTTCCAGTAGCCTGGTGTGACATTTTTACCTTTAACGAGTATTTCTCCGATGTCTCCCACTGGAACTTCTTCTAAATCTTCATTAACAATTTTCGCTTCAACAAACATCAGCGCTTGTCCAATTGATTGTGGATTGTTCACTGCATATTCGTATTTATTAAAGGTTAATAATGGTGCTTCAGTTAAACCATAGGCATTAATAATAATTTTACCCATTTGTTGGAACACTTTTTGAACTGCTGGTAAAGGAGGTGAACCCCCAGAAACAAGTAGTTCAATATTCATAACATTCTCAGGTTTAAATTCCGGATGGGCGACAATGGCATAGTACATCGTTGGGATTAAAACTAGAACAGTCGGTTCATACTTCACGATCCAATCATTAATGGTTTCATGATTGAAGTATCTTTCTAATACGATTGTTCCTCCAACCATTAACATCGGAATGACAATATCAATAAAACCTAAGATATGGAACATAGGCGCACTCGCAATTGTTTTCCAATCACTCGTCATATTCCAAGATAAGTTTTGATTAAAGCCATTATTTAAGTAACTTTCATGCGTGTGTATAACACCTTTCGGTCTACCCGTTGATCCACTCGTATAAATTAACATGGCGATGTCTTGTAAGTCTAAATTAACACTTTCAAAAGGTGTATAATTCTCAAGATTCACGATTTCATTATATTCTGGTCCATCTACATTATATTTAATAAACTCTTGCGGAACTTCGGTGAGTCGTTCAAGATGGTTAGTTGCGTAAACGATATATTCTAAACCAGCATCTTTAACTACTTTACCAATTTCGATTGGCTTTAATCTCCAATTAAGCGGAACAAAAACAGCCCCAATTTTTATAGCAGCCAACAGAAAATCAATAATGGCAATATCATTTGGGACAAAGGTACCGATTCGGTCTCCTCGTTTAATTCCTTCATTCTCCACTAAATGTCGTGCTAACATTTCAGCACGTTGATTTAGTTGTTCATAAGTAAATTCCGTTTGTTTAATAGGGTCAATTACAGCCACCTTGTCAGGTGTGTCTACCGCACGCGTTTTTATCCAATCCAAATTCATTGTCTTATTCTCCTTAGACTTTAAATTTGTAAACGCTATCATTTTTTGTTACCTTCATTCTACTAAAGATAATCGATTTGTCTAGTGTTTTATTGCTTATTATAAATTTTTATATGTATTTAACTCGTAAATTTAACAGTTTAATCCTTTAGAAATCCTTTCATATCAATCTTCAAATATATAAATTTCAAAATTAAAAAAACAAAAAAACCGACTACCCAAAATGGATAATCGATTTCTTTCGCTAATTATAAATCTCTGTCTTGATTAATGTGAGAATTTCTTTCTTCTGTATCGTCTGAAGGTGCTAAATCATCTGGTTCAACATAAGTTGTCTCTTCTTTTGCACGATCATAAGTTTCAGAATGATCTTCATCATCTTTTGCTTTTTCTTTCGCATCTTTGAAGCTGTCAGGTTCATCTGGTAATTCAGATTTATCATTTGAATCTGTATCTTCAGGCGCAGGCATTTCTCCTGTTTCGAATAAAGATTTGATAGCTTTTTGATCTAATGTTTCGATTTCTAATAACTTTTCAGCTATAGTATTTAACTGTTCACGGTGTTCATTAATAATATTATGTGCATCAGTTAAAGCTTTGTCTGTAATACGACGAATTTCTGAGTCGATTTCATAAGCAATTTGTTCAGAATATGTCACGCTTTGACCATATTGACGGCCAGCAAAAGGTTTTTGATTCCCCTCATATTGAACAGTTCCTAATTTTTCAGACATACCATATTCTGTAATCATTGAACGAACAATTTGAGTTGCTTGTTGGAAGTCATTACTTGCCCCAGTTGATTGGTGATTAAACACAATCTCTTCAGCAGCACGTCCACCTAATAAACCAACAACTTGTTCGTATAATTCTTTCTCGGTAATGATATATTGATCTTCTTTAGGAAGCATAATCGCATATCCACCTGCACGTCCACGAGGAACAATCGTTACTTTATGAACGACACGCGCATCACTTAATACCATACCAACAATTGTATGTCCTGCTTCGTGATAAGCAACCGTTTCGCGTTGTTTCACTGACATTTCACGGTTTGTTTTAGCTGGTCCAGCAATTACACGGTCATGTGCTTCATCAATATCTTCCGCATGGATAGATGTATGATCGACACGAGCCGCAATTAAAGCCGCTTCGTTTAGTAAGTTTTCTAAATCCGCACCAGAAAAACCTGGTGTTTGTTGTGCAATCACTTTTAAATCGACATCATTGGCTAATTGCTTGTTACGTGAGTGAACTAATAAGATTTCTTCACGCCCTTTAACATCAGGGTTACCAACAAGAATTTGTCTATCAAAACGACCCGGACGCAGTAAAGCTGGGTCTAAAACATCAGAACGGTTTGTTGCAGCCATAACGATAATACCTTCATTACCTTCGAAACCATCCATCTCAACAAGTAATTGGTTAAGTGTTTGTTCACGTTCATCGTGTCCTCCACCCATACCAGCTCCACGTTGACGACCTACGGCATCAATCTCATCAATGAAGATAATCGATGGTGCATTTTTCTTAGCATTTTCGAATAAATCTCTTACACGACTCGCCCCAACACCGACAAACATCTCAACGAATTCAGAACCTGAGATACTGTAGAATGGAACGCCCGCTTCTCCCGCAACAGCTTTAGCTAGTAACGTTTTACCAGTACCTGGAGGCCCTTCTAAAAGAACACCCGCTGGTATACGCGCACCTAACTTTGTAAAGCGATCTGGATCTTTTAAGAATTCAACCACTTCAACTAATTCTTGTTTCTCTTCTTCTGCACCTGCAACATCAGAGAAGCGTACTTTGACTTTTTGTTTTGAAACGTCTTTTGATTTAGACTTTCCAAAGTTCATCACGCCTTTTCCGCCGCCAGAACCTTGTTGAGTCATTGAATAGATTAAGAAAAATGTCGGGATTAATAAGATTAAGAATGGTAAGAAACTTAACCATAATCCTGCACTTGATTCCGGAATTGTTTGAATTGTAGTATCATTTTCTAAAGCAACATCCGTCACCATGTTCAACGTTGCGTCATTACCTAAAATAGTTGTTTCAAATAAACTAACTTCGTTAGATCCTTGAATAACTTGTAAAAAGTTATCTTCTTCCTGCTCCACAGTTTCATTAGGTGTTCGGTATTCCCCACGAACTGAATAAGCCCCAGATCCAATTTGAATTTCGAAAGTTTCAATGTTCCCACTTTCTAATTCACTCATAAATTCAGACGATGATATCTCTTCAGTTTGCCCAGCATAACCTAGGTTACCTGAGAATACTTGAAACATACCAATAATCGCTAAAAATATTAGGATGTAGGGTAAAGTTCCCCGAAAGAAATTACGATTCGGGTTTGGATTTCGATTATTCATTTATCTATCTCCTCCTTGCATACATATTATTATGTATCTTAGTTATAATAGCATAATTGAGCGGATTTACACTACAATATTGCTTTTTCATTGAATTTAAAATTATTGATAAATCTCAGGTTTTAGTACACCAATGTATGGTAAGTTACGATATTTTTGTTCAAAGTCAAGACCGTACCCAACAACGAATTCGTCTGGTACTTCTAAGCCTACGTAATCTGGAATAATATCTTTCACAACACGACGCGCTGGTTTATCTAATAACGTACATACTTGCACAGATGCAGCTTTACGGTATTTGAATAAATCAACTAAGTACTTCAATGTACGACCTGTGTCGATAATGTCTTCCACGACTAGAACGTGACGTCCTTCTAGATGTGTGTCTAAATCTTTAATGATTTTTACTTCTCCAGAAGATTCAAATGCATCACCATAACTAGATACATCCATGAAATCAATCTCTAAATAGACATCCATTGCTCGAACAATATCTGCCATAAAAATTGAAGCCCCACGTAGTATTCCAACAACTACTACCTCTTTGTCTTTATATTCTTTCGTTAACTGTTCACCTAAGCGATTCACAGCTTCTTGAATCTCCTCGCGGGTTACTAATACTTCTTTTATGTCTTGTTCTAACATTTAGTTTCTCCTTTATTTTGTATTATCATATATTCTTAACGCCAATTCTCATTCTTTTACGTTTAAATAAAAGCGAAAGCGTCATTTTATTGATGTTATGAAGTAAATGTTACCATATTATCAAGAAATATTCTCGCTTTTTTGATATATAAATACATGAGTTTGCTTTTCTTCCAAATTAACGTAAGTTTTATCCTTACTAATCGGTGGTAACATTCCTAGTATCGTCCCTTCATGATTTTCAATGACCCAATAATCTTCACGTTTTGATTTTGGGATTTTTTGATCGATCATGATTCGAGATACTTTCTTATGATAACTTGTTCCATCTGGGCGACGCAAAGTTAACGTGTCTCCATTCTTTCGATGTCGCAACGTTATACTTGGTTTTTCTTCGGTTAAAGATAAAGGTATTTCAACATACAAATCTTTCTTTAAGTCTGTCGCAATCGCATCGATATCAAACACACCTGCTAATTCTTGCTCATTCAATTCGTACCAGTGATTAAACTGTTCAATCTTAATCTCACTTTGTTCAGCTTCTTCAACGCCGTAATCTTGAGGTTGAATCCAAATATAATCATACTCTCTTAAAGCTACCCAGTTATTCGCTATATTCATCAACATATTTGGAGCATCTGTTTGTCTAATGAGTTGTTCTAACTGCTTAACAGCTGCTTTATTATAGGATTGAATTTGGTGAATTAATCTTTCCTCCAAAAATATAGCTAAGTATATCTGCATTAAATCATCAGATAATTCTAGAAACTTAGGTACATATAAAAGCCACCGTCCCTGTGACAATTGCATCAACAGTTCGGGTTCTTTCTGTAAATACTGATTAAAATGCGCATCATAACTTGCTTCTAACTGTTCTGACAGAAGAAGTAAATTAGATAAAAACTGCGGGTTTTCCTCTTCAAAAAAAGGCAACATCTTATATCTCATACGATTACGCATATAAGTCATATCCGTATTCGTCTGATCTTCATTAAAAGGAATATGATGTTCTTTGGCATATTCATTTATTTTTTCCTTTTTAGTTGAACTAAAAGGTCTTAAGACACGAACAGACTTCGAAAATTTCGTTGAAGTAGTTAATATACGTTGGTAGTTAGAGCGAATTCCGCGAACACCTCGTAATGAAGTTCCTCGGATTAAACGCATTAATACCGTTTCACCTAAATCATTCAAATGATGTGCTGTCATCAACGTATCGCTATTCGTCTTAACCATGACATCCCCAAAAAATTGATAACGCGCATCTCTCGCACTTGCTTCAACATTCACTGAAGCTGGTTTGTCCCAATGACTAATAAAGTAAGTTAACTTATATTTTTGGGAATACTCTTTTACCAATTGGGCATCTTGATCACTATCTTCTCTTAATCGATGATTAAAGTGGGCAACAATTAATTCTTTTCTTTCTTCTTTAGGTAATTGTTCATTTATTTGAAGCATGATTGTCAATAATACCATCGAATCTATGCCACCTGACACGGCAAGTAAGATACGCTTACTTTTAAACCATTCGGGCCATTCATTCAATAATTGTTTGACGTTATATAATAAATCACTCATGCGTCATCACCTCGCTTTCTCAGTAACGAAGTATATTTTAACACGATTAGAAATAAAGTATAGAATAAATATATTAACTATACATTAAGTGTATTAAACTTTCGTCATAATTTTTTTGGAACTCTCTATTAACATGCTATCATATACTTACATAAACATAAATCCTGATATTATAAGGTAGATTTACAAAGGAGACATCATGAAACAGATTAAAGCCATTGGTTGGGACTTAGATGATACACTTTATCAAAGAAGTGACTTTTACCGTGCTGCATTCGAAACGATGCAGAAAAATGTGATTCATATTCATCAATCGTTTGAAACTTTCTATCGTATCTTTGAAGTGCATTCCGATATTGAATATGAGAAATTTATTCGTGAAGGAAAAGCTAAGGAGCAATATCAACTTGACCGAATCCTTTCTACTTATAAATATTTCAATTGCGAAATGAGTGTTGAGCAAGCGACGATATTCCAAGCACTAAATGAATATTACCGTCAACATTTAACTCTAGATTCAGAAATCATTCATGTCTTTGAGCATTTACAAGCAGCTGGATATGACTTATTCATTCTTACAAATGGCCCTTCCATCGATCAAAGAAATAAATTAAACACCTTACAAATCAACTGATGGATTCCAGAAAATCGTTGGTTTATCTCAGAAGAATTAAATAGTTCAAAACCTGATATTGAAATATTTAACCATGTCGCAGAAGAGCTAGGTTACCTGAGCCATGAATTTGCTTATATCGGTGATAATTACACTAACGATATTCTAGGTGCATCTCAAGCAGGATGGCATGCGATTCATTATACACTCCCTACACACAGACGTGACAATCCAAATCATCCAACGACGATTCAGCATATTTCTGAAATTATCAATCTTTTTTCTTAAGCACTCGTATTAATTCATATTGCTTCATAAATAGTTAATACATCCATGCTAGATTAAGCCTAATATATAGGAGGAATTCAAATGACTAAAATTTTAATTATAGAAGATGATTTGGAATTAGCAAATATGTTCCAATCCGTCTTAGAACATGCGGATTATGACGTTAAAACAGTTGGTAACGGTGTCCTGGCACTGGATTACTTAGACAAAGAATATGTTGATTTAATTATAACGGATATTATGATGCCAGAAATGGATGGCTATGAATTTGTGGAATCCATGCGTCAAATCGGAGACGAAGTCCCTATTCTAGTTATATCAGCCAAAGATGATTATGAAGATAAGAAACTCGGCTTTAGAATCGGCGTTGATGATTATATGGTTAAACCCATTGATGTTAAAGAAATGGTTCTGAGAGTTGAAGCTTTACTTCGCCGTTCTAAGATAGCGAACAGTCGCCATTTAATTATTGGAGACACAACTTTGAACCAAGATAACTTCTCAGTTACTACTGGCGACGATGTTTCATCACTGCCACAAAAAGAGTTTTTACTCTTGCAAAAACTGCTGTCCTATCCGGATAAGATTTTTACCCGTCAACAATTAATGGATCAAATTTGGGGATTAGATACTCAAACAGATGAACGTACCATTGATGTACATATCAAACGATTACGTGATCGCTTCTCTGATAATGAAGACTTTAAGATTATAACCATTCGTGGACTAGGCTATAAGGCAGATGTAGCACAATGAAAAAGTGGCTTGAATCACGCTTATGGATCTACTTTTCATTTGTAACTTTAATACTTACGATTGTTTTCGCTGCTGTATTAATTATTATAATCTTAGTTTTGGAAGAGTTTGCCCTATTGCCAAGTTTGGAGGGGTCTCCTAAACTTTCTTGGGTCATCCCTATCATCTTTAGTAGTGTAATTGGTTTAGTGATATCTGGAATTGTTATGATCCAAATTTTAAATCCAATTATCAAACTTAAGAAAGCGATGACCAAAGTGATAGAAAGTGACTTTTCAGTGCAATTGGATGAAAACGAACGGATTGCTGAAGTATCGGAATTGTATCATTCTTTTAATTTAATGGTCAACGAATTAAGTAGTATTCAACGTTTACAAAGTGACTTTACATCCGTAATCTCACATGAGTTCAAAACCCCTTTATCTTCGATACAAGGGTATGCACAGCTTTTACAGTCTCCTGATTTGTCCGCAAGTGAGCGGGAATCTTATCAGCATCGAATCATCGTTGCAACTAAACAACTTTCTGGTTTATCCGATAATATATTAAAGTTATCAAAACTTGATAATCAGTCTATTTCAATTGAAAGAAAACCTTATCGTTTAGACGAACAAATCCGTGAAAGTATTTTAAGCCTCCACAACCAATGGGAGGAGAAAAACTTGACGATGACGATCGACTTAGATTCAACCGTGCTCTATGCCAATGAAGATTTATTGAATCAAGTTTGGATCAATCTATTAGATAATGCAATCAAATACAGTGAGCAGGATGGACAAATCATCGTGCATCTAAAAGACTCAAAAGATTCGGTTGAAATTATTATCGAAGATACGGGGATTGGTATTCCTTCAGAGAAGTTAAATATTATTTTTGAGCGTTTCTTCCAAGTGGACGGTAGTCGCTTTAGCTCAGGTAATGGGCTTGGTTTAGCGATTGTTAAACGTATTATTGACAACCACGAAGGAACTATCGAATATCAAAGTGAACTTGGTGATGGAACGAAAGTCATCATTACATTACCTCATAAGAAAATTGAACATTCAAAATAAACAATTCATGCGTACCTTATACTTTTCATTTGAAAAGTCATTTGAATCTTCCTCTCACATATATCGCGCATGAATCTGTATACAGCAAAAGAGCGGGCACCATATTGCAATGGTGTCCGCTCTTTTTGATTGAATAAGTAGATTAGTTACGACGGCCGCCACGACCACCGCGTTTACCTTCAGTATTACGACGTAAAGATGATAAGTTATCTTCACTATCTTTTAGGAATTGGTTCATTAATGAATCGAAGTCATTCCCACCACTATTGTTACTGTTATTGCTTCTACTTTGTTGTGGTCTGCTATTTGAACTGTGGTTTGGTTTGCTATAGCTCCCTTTATTGCTGTGACTTTGCCCTTTATGATCACTCGGTTTTTTATCGCGTGAAGGTGCAGGTCTTGAAGCTGCTTGATCTGGTTGTTCTTGCTCATTCGCTTTACGAATTGACAAGTTGATCTTTCCATCTGGGGTGATTTTAAGAACTTTAACTGTGACTTCATCGCCTACTGATAAGATATCATTAATATCTTTGACAAATCCATCTGAAACTTCACTAATATGAACGAGTCCTGATTTATTTTCTGGTAATGAAACAAATGCACCAAAGTTTGTTATACCTGTGACTTTACCTGAAACTTTTTGACCTACTTCAACTGACATTAATTACAATTTCCTCCTTGATTTTCTATCTATTGTAATGAGTAAGGGATTATTCTTGATAATCTTCAAAATCAAAAATAATTTCACCTGGTTTACTATAATAATAGTCACGTCTTGCAACATCTGCGAGGTATTCAGGATCTTGCATGTGTTTATACTCTTCTTGAGCCTGAATATTCTCTTGCATTGCTTCCTTTTCCAGTTCTTTTGCAGTAGCTAACTCTTGTGTTAACGCATCTGATTCCAGATATGCTTGCACGAGAGGGACAGTTGCTAGTGTTACTCCGATAATACCTACTGCTAGAACACCTAACGTTTGCATTTTAAACGCTTTTTTAGGTTTGTTGTTTACCTCAGCGGGGTCAGCAGAAACATTCCGATGTTGTCCCCGTTGATTCGGAAGATACACAATTTTCTCATTTTTTCTATGATTATTTGTTTTCGATTGTTGCACGCGTTTCACCCCTTATTCATATCCGAGTATAACAGTATTTCCCTCAAATATCCAATCTAATTGATAAAATTCGGTGAACGGATTCGATTTAATTTTACTGATCTAATCGTTCTTCTGAAATGATTTTGTACATATTTTGAGCATCTTCTTTTTTAGTTGATTCTTGCAATTCATTAACTTCAACGGTCATGAGTCGATTCCCGAAACGAATCGTTAACTCGTCCCCGACTGCAACTGCTGAACTTGATTTAGCAACGTTACCATTAATGGTAATTCGGCCTTGGTCTGCTACTTCTTTAGCAACAGTTCTACGTTTAATTAAACGAGATACTTTCAAAAATTTGTCTAGACGCATCTTTACACCTCCTGCGTAACTTGATTTAAGACATCAGCCGTATCTTTAGTGAAATGAATCAAGGCAGATAACCACTGATCATTATCTTTATTATACACATTTAAGCTGACTTCTAATTTATTTTTATTGATTTGTACTTTAGCTTGCAGTGGGACATTTTGTAAGGCTTGGAAAATATTTGCTCCTTGAAGATGCTGTGTGGCTTCTTCATTAAACGTCGCAATGACTTCTTGACGCTTACGTGTAAATGATACAATCCCTGCTTCAATACTGTAGTGTTTAATTAAAGCGATATCTAATAAGTCAGATACTTCATCAGGGAATTCACCAAATCGGTCAATCAACTCATCTTGCAAGCTACGATAGTCTTCTTCAGAACTGATGTTTTGAATGGATTTGTAGACACCAATTTTTTGGATATCGTCATCGATATACTCACCCGGAATATAGGCATCAATATTGACTTGCCATTCAAATGAAGTCGATTCACCAAAGGTTTTCGCGCTATTGCCTTGGCGAGCATCCACTGCTTCTTTAAGCATTTGTGTATACAGGTCGTATCCGACAGAATCGATGAAACCGGATTGTTGCTTACCAAGTAAGTCTCCTGCCCCTCGAATCGATAAATCTCGCATAGCAATCTTAAAGCCTGAGCCTAATTCAGTAAATTCACGAATCGCGTTTAAACGCTTCTCACTAATCTCATTGAGTTGTTTAAATGGCTCATACATTAAATATGCGTAGGCTAAACGGTGTGTACGACCGACACGTCCTCTAAGCTGATACAAGGTTGATAAGCCCATATGGTCCGCATTTTCTACAAAAAGTGTGTTTGCGTTAGGTATATCTACACCTGTTTCGATAATGGTAGTTGTCACTAGAACATCATACTCGCCTCCAATAAAGTCGACTAAGACACGTTCTAATTCTACTTCCGATAGTTGCCCATGGGCAACGGCTACTCTTGCTTCTGGTACGAGATTCGAAATTTCTTCAGCTTTTTGATGGATGGTTGCGACACGGTTATGCAAGTAAAAGACTTGTCCTCCGCGGGCTAGCTCACGTTCAATACCTGTTTTAACGACGCCTGCATTCAATTCCATCACATATGTTTGAACTGGGAATCGGTTTTGTGGTGGTGTTTCAATTAGTGATAAATCTCGCACACCAATCATCGACATATGTAATGTTCTTGGAATCGGTGTCGCTGTTAATGTTAATACGTCCACATCGGCTTTCAATTGTTTTAGTCTCTCTTTATGTTTCACACCAAATCGTTGTTCTTCATCGACAATTAATAGCCCTAAATCGTTAAATTCAATATCTTTTGAAAGTAGACGGTGAGTTCCGACGATAATGGATAACTCGCCTGATTTAATCTTTTTAATATTCTTAGTCTGCTCTGCTCGCGAGACAAATCGGCTTAACATACCTATCTCAAACGGCCAATCACTAAACCGCTCTTGAATCGAGTTGAAATGTTGTTGAGCTAGAATTGTTGTTGGTACTAAGAAGGCAACTTGTTTCCCGTCCATGACAGCTTTAAAAATTGCTCGAATCGCTACTTCGGTCTTACCGTAACCAACGTCTCCTACAAGTAAACGATCCATCGGTTTATCTTTTTCCATATCTTTTTTAATTTCTTTTGTACTTCTTAATTGGTCCGCCGTTTCAACATAAGGAAAGGCGTTCTCGAATTCTTTTTGCTCTGGGGTATCCGGAGTAAATGGATAGCCTTTTCGTTTTTCACGTTCTGCATATAAGGCGATGAGTTCGTCAGCAATGTCTTCAACTTTCGCTTGAACTTTTCTAACGGTTTTCTTCCATTCACTTCCGCCTAGTTTGTTTAATCTCGGTTGTTTCGACTCTGAAGCGACGTATTTTTGTAGTTGATTAATATTTTCAACTGGGAGTAAGACGCGCGCATTATCTTCATATTCAATCGCAACTAAATCTTTATGAACGCCACTTATTTCCATCGTTTCAATCCCGACGTAACGTCCAATACCATGACTTAAGTGGACAACGTAATCACCAACATCTAACTCGTTATAACTCTTAATTCGCTCTGAGTTTGATAAACCTTGTGGCGTTGCTTTTTTACGTCTTAATTGATTGAATAATTCAAGTTCTGTCACGACAACCCAGTTTTCATTCGGTAATTCAAACCCTTTGGCTAAAGAAGTCGTCACGATATTGATGGCACCCGTTTGAGGCTCGTCTCCCTCTTGGATAACCGTTGGATGAATATTATATTCTTCGAATAAATTCAGCGCTTTAACCGCATCTTTATTCGTTGACACGGTCACTTGAATTAATTTCTCTTGCTTCAACCATTGTTCCATCTCTGCTTTAATTAAAGGCATTTGATGGAAGAACTGATTCATGCTTCGATATTGAAAAGCAAAGACATCTGAAAAGCGAATATTTGCTAAACCACCTTGCATTAGTGAGAAATATTGGACCGCTACTTGGCTATTCGCTTGGCGAATTTCTTCATAGGCTTCTAATTGAATAGAGACCCCTGGCAAAAGCTGTCCTTTACTGATTTCTTGTTCGATCCAAAACTGATCTTGTTCAATGGCTTGAAATTCATTCTGTTGAATTCGTCCCATCTCCATGACGATTAAGCGTGCATCATCTTGTAAGTAATCAATGAGCGACGTGCCCTCTTTATCCCAGAAACCTAAGTAGGCATTGGCATACTTTAAAGGCTCACCTTGTTCCAATAATGTAAATTGCTCCGTTTGAACAGATTTCAATTGCATTTTTAATTCTTCGTCTTCTATTTTCTTCAGATGTTTATCTAAATGTTTCTTTAATTTGTCTAAGATGTCTCTTTGATCATGGGGTGTAAAGATGACATCTTGTGCAGGGTAAAATTCAGTCTGTTCAATATTCTCCATCGATTCTTGCGTTTCTGCATTGAAAAGTCGAATTGAATCTAATTCTGTATCAAAGAAGTCTAATCGAACTGGCTGCTCTGCGTTTAAAGGGTAGAAATCAACGATACTCCCGCGAACACTATATTCACCCGGTGATTGGACCATCCCTTCACGGCGGTAACCATATTGATTGAATAACTTTTCTAAATTCTCTCTTTCAATATCCATCCCGATTTCCATGGTAAATAAAGCATCTTTCCAACGGTCAACTGGTGTGAGCCTCATGCGTAAGGCACCTGAAGATGCAACGATAATACATGGTTCTCCGCTAGCTAATGCGTTTAATGCTTTAACACGCTCAGCAGTATTATCCAACGATGAAATTGAATACATCACGGCTAATGACTCTTCATTAGGGAATAACAATACTGGTACATCTGGCAATAAACTCACTAAATCTTCAAATAATTCATTTTGTTGTTTATGTCTCGGTTCAATCACTAAATATTGTTGTGGTTGATTCAAATATTGTTGAGCAATAAATATAGAACGCGCACTATCGTCCAAGCCAGTAATGAGTTTGGCATCCGAATCTTTTGAATCGTTAATTTGATTAATCATTGGACTAAAGGGTTGTGTATACATTGTTGTCATTCTTTATATCTGCTCCTTTCTATTAAAAGAATAAATACGGATTTAGGGGCTCAGTAACTGACCCCCTTTAATCCATATATCTATAGTAATCTTATTCTACCATATCTTACTTATTATATTCACTCATAACGTGTTGGAAATCCTTGCCATCAAGCCAAGCTTCAATGGCATCGACAGTTTGGTCAACTGCTTCATCAACTAAAATCCGATCTTCGGCTGTAAATCGTGCCAATACATGGTCAACGACTTTCCAACCACCTTGAGGACGACCGATACCAATCTTAGCACGCTTAAATTCGTTTGTGCCTAACATATCGATGATACTTTTAATTCCATTTTGCCCACCTGAACTGCCTTTTTTACGGAAACGAACACGGCCAGGATCCAAGTCTAAATCATCATGAATAACTAATATATCATCAATATCAACACCATAATAACTCATTATTGGTAGTAATGCTTCTCCAGAAAGATTCATATATGTGAAAGGTTTCATTAGCAAAACTCTTTCCCCATTTCGATGCCAAATTGTATAGTCTGATCTGAATTTCTGTTCGGTCATTTCTAAATGATGACGTCTCAAAATCTCGTCAATGGCATCAAAGCCAATATTGTGACGGCTGCCGTTATATTTGCTACCAGGATTGCCTAAACCTATTACTAACTTCACTTTTATCACCTATCATTTCTTAATAAAATCTCTTCGGTAGTATATCACAAACCTACTTATAAATCCTGAGTTTGAATTATTTTCAATTTGGAAACGTTTAAATTATAATTGATATTGAGTAATAGGATTTAATTGTGATATACTGAGCATATAATGAAAGGGGATTTTTATTATGACAGAAACATTAGACAAAATTATTTTAATTGGCGACGGCGCGGTCGGTTCAAGTTTTGCATTCTCATTAACGCTTCAAGGGGTTGGACGAGAATTAGGTATTATTGATATCGATACTGATAAAACAGTTGGAGATGCGATGGACTTATCAAGTGCATTGGCTTATCATTCAACTAAAAAAATCTATTCAGCTCAATACTCTGATTGTCATGACGCTGATATTGTTGTCATCACTGCTGGAGCTGCTCAAAAGCCGGGTGAAACTCGCTTAGATTTAGTTAACAAGAATTTAAAAATCTTTAAATCAATCGTTGGTGAAGTGGTTGCCTCAGGTTTTGATGGAATCTTTTTAGTAGCGACAAACCCAGTGGATATTCTAACTTATGCAACATGGAAATTTAGTGGTTTCCCTAAAGAACGCGTGATTGGTTCAGGAACATCTTTAGATACTGCACGTTTCCGTCAAGAAATTGCTTCATTAGTTGATGTTGATGCACGTAATGTTCACGGATATATTCTTGGTGAACATGGTGATACAGAATTCCCTGTTTGGTCTCATGCTAATATTGGTGGCTTACAAATTTACGAATGGATTAAAGACCATCCTGGAACAGATGAGGAAGCTTTAGCGAATGTATTCTTTAAAGTTCGTGATGCTGCTTATGAAATCATAAAACGCAAAGGAGCAACTTATTATGGAATTGCTGCTTCATTAACTGCCATCTGTCGTGCTATCTTAGATAATACACACTCTATCTACCCTGTTTCTGCTTATTTAGATGGAGAATATGGTCAAGAGGATATTTATATCGGAGTGCCAGCGGTTATTGGCCGAAAAGGTATTATCTCAACTGTTCAAATTCCTTTAAATGAATTAGAACAAGATCGTATGGATCATTCTGCAAATACTTTACGTGATATCATTAATGAAAGCTTTGCTAACTTAGAAGAATAAAAATTCACAAAATTAGAACCAGACCGCTGAAGATAAGGATAAGACTCCTTCAGCGGTCTGGTAATTTATTTGTTAATATAACTAAAAATACCTTAGCTATTCGCACTCAGAACGAATAGCTAAGGTATTTATCAGTATTTATATATAAGGCTACTTGAATTCTAATTCAATTGTATTCGTTAATACATCACGGTAGCTATAACTAATGCGATCAAAATCATTTTCGTCTTGATTTAAATCTACAATGAAGACTGAACGATATGTTTCTTTAAGGACACCTTTACGTTCTTTTTTCTTTTTGCGCCCCATCTGAACAGTCACACTAATCTCTTCACCAACACGATCTTCCAAATAAGTCTTTATCTCTGATAATTCATTTGGCATTCCCAATCACCTCACCGTATTATTATAACACATAGTGATTAAAAAATCAATGATACCACAACTCTCGAAAGGTGACAAGTAAATTTCAAATTAAATTTCGCTTAATTTATTAAATAATTCTTCAAATTCATAAACTGTCAGTGTTTCTGCACGGCGTTTGGGATCGATTTCAGCTTGTTCAAAGCCTTCAGCTAATTTAGTTTGGTCTGCTTCACCATTTTGATAATAATTTCTGACATTATTCCAAATTGTTTTCCGACGTTGAGTAAAGGCCATTTGAATGAATTTCTCAAACTCTCTTGGCTCATCCACTTCGACTAAAGGTTTCTCGCGGCGTCTTAACATTAGTACGGCCGAATCAACATTTGGTTTCGGAATAAAGACACTTTTTGGAACAATAAAGGAAATACTTGCTTCCATTTTATTCTGGATGGCTATCGTCAATGAATTGTATGCTTTCGTTCCCACTTCTGCAGTCATTCGCTCTGCTACTTCTTTTTGCATCATCATTGCTAAGCGATTGAAAGGCAAATCTGTGTCTAATAAGTGCATAATAATCGGTGTTGTAATGTAATAAGGTAAGTTCGCAACAACAACTAAATCTTCAGCTTCTTTTAAATGAGCAAATTCCGGATTATTAAAATTCACTTTCAAAATATCTTCATGAACTACGTTCACATTGTCATATTCAGATAGGGTGTTGGCTAATACTTTTACAAAACGGGGATCAATTTCAAAGGCCAGTACTTCTTTGGCTGATAAGGCTAAAAATTCTGTCAGCGCACCAATTCCTGGTCCAATCTCGATGACCGTTGTGTTTTTAGTAATATCCGCTGTTTGAATCATCTTGTCTAGGATTGATGGTTCAACTAAAAAGTTTTGTCCTAGACTCTTTTTCATCTTGATATCGTACTGTTTCATTATTTCAGCTGTTCTTGTGGGTGTTGCAATTAATCGTTTAGATGTTTCCATTTTGTTCACCTGCTTTCAATTGTTTTGTCAATTCTTCTAAATTAATTTGATACATCGCTAACTTTTTCTGTAGTTGTTTGCCATTAATATGTCCAAGATGATAATGATTAGATATGTAATCTCGGCGTGTTTTTGCTTCTGGGTGGCCAATAAGTTTGAGTCGCATTAATTCAGCTTTATGTATAAACGTCGGTTCCTCCGTATTCGGTGTCATGACTTTCTCAAGAGCATTTATAATGCTTTCTTTGGTCGCATGTTCAACACCTAGACTCTTTCCTCGCTTACCAGCATTCGCCTCTTCTGGCTTAATATAGGCGTGTTTAACGCTAGGAATAGCTTGTTCAATAATTCGGCGGATGCGCTCCCCTTGAAAGTCAGGATCAGTAAAGACAATGACTCCCAACTTTTCATGAGCAGCTTTGATTTGATCGAGTGTTGCTTGATCAATGGCAGATCCATTCGTTTCAATTGTTTGGACAGTTTTACCGAACGCCTCGATTAATCTTTTCGTATCATCTCGCCCTTCAACAACAATGACTTCACGGGGCGGATTAGCATGCTTATTATTTTTCATGTTGCTTCGTCTCTGGATACCACTTAAATAATTCAAAGGCATTATTCGTTGTTAAGGTCGCAATTTCATCAAGTGGCATGTCTTTCACTTGCCCAAGAACTTCCGCCACATAGCGAACATAGGCTGGCTCGTTACGTTTACCTCGTTTCGGTACAGGAGCTAAGTAAGGTGCATCTGTCTCAACTAAAAGTCGGTCATTTGGGACAACTTTAGCCGCTTCACGTACGTCTTCTGTCTTTTTGAAAGTTAAAACACCACTAAAGCTGATATGCATTCCTAAATCTAGGAATTTATATACTTCTTCCTTAGTTTCACCATATGAATGCATGATACCGCCGGCTTTAGGAATACCTTCTTCTTTTAAAATTTTATAAACATCGTCCGTCGCATCGCGGTTATGAATGGTAATTGGCAAATTATGTTCCTTTGCCATCGCAATTAATCGTCTAAATACTCGGTGCTGATCTTCTTTAGTAGAATCTGGCCAATAGTAATCAAGCCCAATTTCACCTAACATTTGTACTTTCGGTGCTGCGAGTTTTTCTTCGAGTTGCTTCTCGATGGCTTGATTATAACGTGACGCTTCTGTTGGATGCCAACCGATGACGCTAATAATGTGTTCATTCTCTTGGCTGAGTAATAAACTCTTTTCAATGGTCTTCTCATCAAAGCCCACCACCGCCATATATTCTACGTCATTGTCTTTAGCTTGTTGGATGATTTCTGACTCGATGCCTTCAAATTGATCGGCGTTCAGATGCGTATGGGTATCAAATAACTTCAAAATATCTTACCTTCCTTGTTAAAGTCTCTTATACAGAATAACTGAATAAAACCTTAATCTCAATCAATAAATGAGACTAAGGTTTTATATATATAAATTATCCGATTAAACTTCCGTTAGCTGCTTCTGGATCAGCAAACAGTAATGATAACTTGCCATCTGATTCAGATGAAAGAATCATTCCTTGACTAATATATCCCATCATCTTACGTGGTTTCAGGTTCGCTACAACGATAACCTTTTTACCAATTAAAGCTTCGTGGTCTAGATAATATTTCGCAATTCCAGATAAAATTTGACGATGTCCTTTATCTCCAGCATCTAAGCGGAATCTAAGTAACTTATTAGAGCCATCTACTGGCGCAACATCAATCACTTCAGCCACTTTCATTTCAGTTTTAATGAAGTCCGTAAACTCTACTGATTCCGTTTCGTCATAAACTAATTCAACTGATTCTGGATTCCAGTCTTCATCATCAACTTTACCAGTTGCTTCATTGCTACCTTTGCCATTCATTGCTTCTTGAATTAATTTAACTTCTTCTTCAGTGTCTAATCTTGGGAAGATTGGTACACCTTTTTTAATCACGGTCGTATTCTCAGGCACTTGGTTTAGCGCAAGGTCTTTCAGTAAACGGTCTGTTTCTGATGGCATACCCAGTTGTTCAAAGATTTGAGCAGGTGAATTTGGCATAATTGGACGTAATAAATGCGCCACAACTCTTAATGAATCTACTAAATGATACATCACAGAAGCTAATTGCGCTCGGCTTTCTTCTTCTTTTGCCAATGTCCAAGGCATTGTCTCATCAATATATTTATTTGTACGAGATACGATTGCCATGACATTATTTAACGCAGAATGGAAATCTAAACGATCCATTGCTGTATGATAGTCTGCGATTTCTTTTTCGATAAATGCTTCAATTGACGCATCGAATTCTGTTTTATCAAAAGCTGTTAAATCCGTTGGGATTTTCCCATCAAAATACTTGTTCATCATCGCAATCGTACGGTTTAATAAGTTTCCTAAATCATTCGCTAATTCAAAGTTAATGTGGTTAACGAAATCTTCTGGTGTAAAGACCGTATCGTTTCCTTGTGTCATTTCTCTTAATAGATAGAAACGCGTTGCATCTAGACCATAACGTTCAATTAATGTATCAGGATAAATGACATTTCCTTTTGATTTAGACATTTTTCCGTCTTTCATTAATAGCCAACCATGAGCAAAAATTTGCTTAGGTAATGGTATATCTAATGCCATTAATAAAATTGGCCAGTAAATCATATGGAAACGAGAAATATCTTTACCAATTACGTGCACATCTGCAGGCCAGAATTGTTTGAATAGACTATCGTCATCACTTCCGTAACCTAAGGCAGTAATGTAGTTAGATAATGCATCAATCCATACATAAACGACGTGTTTAGGATCTGATTTTACTGGGATCCCCCAAGAGAATGACGTTCTTGATACAGCTAAATCTTCTAAACCTGGTTTAATAAAGTTATTAACCATTTCAGTCTTACGAAATGCTGGTTGTAAGAATTCTGGATGGGCATCGTAATATGCTTCTAAACGTTCAGCATATTTACTTAGTTTAAAGAAATAAGATTCTTCTTTAACTAATTCTACTTCGTGTCCAGATGGTGCGACTCCACCAATGACATTCCCGTCTTCATCACGGTAAACTTCTGATAATTGGCTTTCAGTAAAGTATTCTTCGTCACTCACTGAGTACCAGCCAGAGTATTCACCTAGATAAATATCTCCTTGTTCAAGTAAACGTTCAAAGATTGTTTGAATCGCTTGCTTGTGACGTTCTTCAGTTGTACGAATAAAACCGTCATTTGTAATCTCTAATGATTTCCATAATTCTTTAATTGATTCTGCCATTCCATCTACATAGGCTTGCGGTTCAATACCTAATTCTTCTGCTTTAGTTTCGATTTTTTGGCCGTGTTCATCTGTTCCTGTTAAGAAGTAAACATCATAGTCCATTAATCGTTTATAGCGAGCCATAGCGTCGCTGGCTAATGTTGAATAGGCATTACCAATATGTAATTTACCACTTGGGTAATAAATTGGCGTTGTAATATAAAAAGTTGGTTTTGTTTGTTCGGTCACGAATGAGTGCCTCCTACATAATATAATTTTAATACATTATAGCATACTCACACTTGTTATGCTTTATACATTGAAAATCGGTGCGAATTGGTAGTGGATTTTATTAGCTAGTGAATTTCTGTCACATTCTAAGACAAATGACATCGCTATTTGGCGTGAGTTTGCCTAGAAAAATCCCAAAAAAATTTAATAAACAAAAACCAGATCAGAGTGGACTGACCTGGTCGTTAAATTCTATTAATTATTTGTTCACGCGTAATGCGAAACTTGGCATGAAGTATGAGCTAACTGAGTTATACTCTAAAGGTGTTCCTGGTTGTGACGCATGGATGTAGTTACCGTTTCCTGTTGCGATTGCAACGTGGTAAGTAGATCCAGGTGTTCCCCAGAAGTATAAATCTCCGGCTTGAGCTTCGCCAACACCGATTTTAGTTCCAGCGTTTTCTTGTGCTCCAGTCCAGCCACCTACGTTAATTCCGTAAGTTTCTTGGAATACGTGTTGTACAAATCCTGAACAGTCAAAGCCTGAAGGTGATTTCCCACCCCATACATATGGTGTTCCTAAGTATTGTGATGCGTTTGATAATAATGCATCAACACTTCCTTGAGCTGCTTGCGCTTCAGCTTCGGCCTCTGCTGCCGCTTGCGCTGCTGCTTCTGCCTCTGCTTGAGCTTGTGCCGCCGCTTCTTCAGCTGCTGCTTGGGCTTCCGCCTCTGCCGCCGCTTGGGCTGCTGCCTCAGCTTCTGCTTGAGCTTGTGCCGCTGCTTCGGCTTCTGCTTGGGCTGCTGCTTCAGCTTCTGCCTGTGCTTGAGCTGCTTCTTCAGCTGCTGCTTGATCATCAACTACAGGTGCTTCTTCTACAGCTTCCCATGCAGGTGTATCTGCAATAACTTCTTCCTCTACTGGTTGCTCTTCAACAACTGGTGTTTCTTCAACTACCGGTACTTCTTCTACAGGAGTTTCTTCAACGATAGGCGCTTCCTCTACAGGAACTTCCACTACAGGAGTTTCTTCAACGATTGGTGCTTCCTCTACAGGAACTTCCACTACAGGAGTTTCTTCTGTAACAGGTGCTTCTTCTACAACTGGTGTTTCTTCAACTACAGGAGTCTCTTCAACTACTGGAGTTTGTTCTGCAATTGCTTGAGCTTCTTCTGCTGCTTGAGCTGCCGCTTCAGCATCTGCTTGCGCTTGTGCCGCTACTTCAGCTTGAGCTGCTGCATTCGCTTGTGCTTCTGCGATTGCTTGAGCTTCCGCCTCAGCTTGTGCTTGGGCTGCTGCTTCGGCTTCAGCGATTGCTTGCGCTTGAGCTGCTGCCGCTTGTTCAGCTGCAATACGTTGAGCTTCTTCGAAAGCTTGACGTTCAGCAACTAATGCTTCACGGTGAGAAGCTGCTAATGAAATATCGTTTGTTAATTGGTTGTAAACTTCTTCAGAAGCTGCAGTTTGTGCTGACAACTCTTCTTTTAATGCTTCAAGTTCAACCATTTTTTCGATTTTTTGATTTTTTGTTGATTCTGTTTCAGATTTTTTGCTTTCAACCGCTTCTTTATCTGAAATTTGAACGTTTAATAAATCTTTGTTTGCAGATACCATTTTGTTAATAACATCTACACGACCAACAAAATCACTTACTGATTCTGATGATGCTACATAGTTTAAATAGTTAGATGATCCACCACTTACTTGAACAGCACGTGCTTGATCAGCTAATAAGCCTTCACGTTTACCGATAATATCTTCAAGTTGAGTAATTTCTTCTTCTAATTCAGCAATTAACGCATCATCTTCTGCTACTGCTTCAAGGACTGCAGTTGCCTCTGCTTGAATTGTATCAATTTCAGCATATGCTGTAGCTAATTGTGCGTATAAGGCTGTTTGTTGAGCACTTAAACCTTCGATTTGTACGTCTGCTTCATTAATCAGTGCGTCATAGTTTTGAGCTGATGCTAAAACTGGTGCTGCAACCGAGCTTAATGCTAATGCAGATGTAAATAAAGTTTTGAATAAGCTCTTAGAAAAAGTTTTCTTCATTGTTTATTGCCCCTTTGTTATTACTAGTTTTGTTATATTCATATTATATTCATTAAATCTTCTCTTTTTCGACCTGAGAAGATAATAACACACCTTTGAGTCGAATAGTTGGTTTTCTTTGATTCGTATACTGTTTGTAACATTACTGTAAAATATCACTATTTTTGTCATTTAAATATTTTTTCTATCCTATAATATTCGGATACTTTGAGTACTTGGATACTGTCATCAACAATATTTTTGTAACAGAACGTTGATTAAACTAACTTAAATCCCTATAATAAGGTTATCTATTCATTTCTAAAAAGGAGACTCATAATGCATATTCTAGAAGATTTAGAGTGGCGTGGAGCCATCAATCAACAAACAGACTCCGAAGGTCTGGAAAAATTAACACATAAAAAAGCGATCGGTCTATATTGTGGCGTTGACCCGACTGGGGATTCAATGCATATCGGTCATTTAATTCCATTCATGATACTTAAACGATTCCAATTAGCTGGTCATAATCCGGTGGTTGTTATTGGTGGAGCGACTGGTTCTATTGGTGATCCATCTGGTCGTAGTAGTGAACGTCAATTACAAACTATGGACATTGTTAAAGAGAACGCTAATAAATTAACTCAACAAATGGATAAATTATTCTTAAAAGGGGACGCTGAAAATAGCGGCTTCCGTGTTGTAAATAATTACGATTGGTTAAGTGAATTATCTTTATTAGATTTCTTACGTGACTACGGAAAACACTTTAACATCAATACAATGCTTGCTAAAGATATCGTGGCTTCTCGTTTAGAAACAGGGATTTCATTTACTGAGTTTACATACCAAATATTACAATCCATTGATTTCCATTATTTATACAAGAACTTAGATGTTCAATTACAAGTAGGTGGCGCAGACCAATGGGGTAATATTACAGCGGGACTTGATTTTATTCGTCGTATGGAAGGTTCTGAAGCAGAAGCCTATGGATTAACCATTCCGTTAATGCTTAAATCTGATGGAACTAAATTTGGTAAATCAGCTGGAAATGCGATTTGGTTAGACCCAGAAAAAACAACACCTTATGAATTCTACCAATTCTGGATTAACCAACAAGACTCAGATGTTACTAAATTCCTTAAATACTTTACTTTCTTATCTAAAGAAGAGATTGAGGCTTTAGAGAAAGAAATTGAAGAAAATCCACACTTACGTGTCGCTCAACGCCGTTTAGCTGAAGAAATTACACGCTTTGTCCACAGTCAAGAAGCACTAGATGAAGCGCAACAAATTACTGAAGCTCTCTTTACCGGTGAGGTTGGCCAACTTTCAGCGAAACAAATCGAAGAAGGTTTCAAAAACATGCCACAATCGACAGTTGCTAGACAATCAGAGAACTTAGCTATTTGGTTAGTTGATACTGGAATTGTTGATTCGAGAAGACAATCACGTGAATTTATTAATAACAATGCCATCTCAATCAACGGAGAGAAAATTAATGATGTTGATTATGAGATTGGCCCAGACGATGCGATTGATGGTAAATACATCATTGTTCGTCGCGGTAAAAAGAAATATCATTTAGTTATTTTTGAAGATTAATACTTCAGAACAAAAAGAAGTCACCTACTTTTAGTAAGTGACTTCTTTTTTTATTCGTTCCAATTTTCTGGACTCCAACTTGCACCATCAAGTTTCCCTTTATGGTTTTCGATGCGTTTCTCTTGCTCTTTAAACAAACTCATCGCAGCGACTAATAAAGCTTTGGTTGGATAATCTGTTGCTTTCTCCACCCAATCACTATGGTAATCATCATATTGTGTATTCATTGAATCACCCTCCCTACCAACGATCAGTTAAAGTGAATAATTCACTTACTTCATCCGCTTGATCTTCTAGAGTTTGCTTCCACAAATCAAATAGAATTTCGTTTTCTGCTGATAAGTTTAATTGCTCAGCTTTAATGGTTTCTAATTTTTCTAACAAGTAGCGCTGATAAGTTAAATAACTTAAATGCGTGCCTTCTTCTAAATAACAAGCGTATTGATACATTAACTCCATCTTCTCTGGTTCGCTCATATAAGCAAATTGGTGAACAGAGAAGATTGGTAAGTACGTCATATTAAAGTAGTTTGCCAGTGATTCATATGGTGATAGTACTTCTGACAATGTCCGTTTCTCTCGCCCACCTGCTTGATACTGACTTTCCTTCACACCTGCCACAACGACTAAACCTAATTCCTTGTGCGCTAATTGTCTAGCAAACCGGTCGTTTGTTTGTCTATCTTCAATGACCGTATCTAACCACAGTTTCATGATTGCTGGCGCTTGATACCAATAAAGATGGAATTGAAAGATAATTCGGTCATACTCTAATAGACGCGCTTGTTCTGATTCAACATTGAATAACCCATTTTGGTCAAATTCACTTTGTAAATCTACATAAGTAGCCTCTGTGATATGTTTACCTGAACTTAATAAAAACTGCTGACTACTCGAAGTCGCAACATCTGGGTGGGCTACATAAACAATCGTTTTACTCATTCAATCCTCCTAAGTTATTCTCCTACAAATAGGCGCTTTAAATATGGAGATATCTCCATAGCGCTTTGTAATTCTTGATGGTTCGCTACATCAATATTACTGGTATTTATTTCCTCGATTAACTCTCTTGCATAGCTTTGAAAAGCATCATTTAGTTTAGTCAATAACGTTTGATTGTACACTAAGGCATATGCCTCTTCTGCTTCCTTCACTCCACGGGCTATGACTTCGAAATACCCATCCGTCACAGGAATAAACTTTAAATTATTTAACGTCGTTATCGCTGTTTCGTAATTTAACGTTTGGGTTAAAGCATCGTCAATGAGTAAATTGATTGTTTCTTGAAAGTAATCCTCTGTCTCTTGAAAGCGGTAAGGATCAACCGTTTCAAGTAAAGTGTAATAGTCAATATTTTCAACATAAGGGACATTACTATTGACGTGTCCACCAGTGATTACAGGTTCAACGTACATTGCATTTACTTCATCGCGAGCGAAATACCGCCGATGTAAATCATTATACGCTTGGATTTGTTTCGGTCCAAGAGCTTCTGATTCCTCTAAGTCGTTTAAGTGCGAGCGGATATTCACAAGATCCTCTTCGTTCATATCTTCAATAATAAAGCCTGTTTCTTTATCAAAGTAATATTGATCAATTTGTTGAGTGACTCCTTGAGCATAAGCTTCTTGGTGATGGATGTTTTTCACTTGATGCTGTGAATACAAAAAGAAACTTAATTGAATGATTACCGCAACAAGTATAATACAGGCCAATGAGACTAAAATTTTTGCTTGCTTCGTCATGACGGTTCCTTTCAGAGTTTACTTTCTTTTTTATGTGGTAACTTCACAGTGAATACTGAACCCTTACCTAATTCACTGTCGACTTCTATATTACCTTGGTGAGCTTCAATAAGTGATTGAACGACAGATAAACCAATGCCTGATTCGCCAAATTCGGTATTTTTCCTTGATTCATCCACTTTATAGAATCGTTCCCAAATACTCTTTAGATGTGCCGGATCGATTCCGATACCCTGGTCGATAACTTTAATTTCACTATACTCTTCTTGCATCTTCCCTTGAAGAATAATATCACTGTCTTCAGAGAATTGAATGGCATTAGTAACGAGGTTAATGAGAATTTGAATTATTCGGTCATAATCTGCCCACACAATTAAGCCCTCTTCTGCTTCAACTAAAATATTAATATTTTTCTTAGCTGCTTTCCGTGATAATTGTTCTTTAATTTGGTCTAGAAGTTTATTTCCGTCATTCTCTTGTTTAGCTAAGACGAATTGATGGCTACGGATTTTTTCGTAGTCTAAGTTTTCATTGACTAATCGAGTCAGTCTTTGCGTTTCCCGTTGAATCAATTCTAAGCTTCGTCCTCGTTGCTTCTCTGGAATCATATTATGCTGTAAGCCTTCCAGAAGTCCGCTCATCGTTGTCAGTGGTGTCCGCATTTCATGAGCAACATCCATCATGAATTGACGTCTTAAACCTTCTTGTCTCTTTATTTCTTCTTGCGACTCCATTAGTGAATGTGACATCTTTTGGAAATCCCTTGATAAATCTCCAAACTCATCGTGACCATCCGTTGCTATCGTTACATCGTAATTTCCCTGACCAATTTGTCTAGTTGCATATTGGAGGCGATGGATTTTACGTGTTTGTAGGATTGAATAAACTGTACTAATAATAATCCCCATAATAATCGCTAAGATTAGTGATATAAATATATTCTGTCTGACTGCATCGAGTCTTGCTTGTAGGTCATCTAATGGAGCCGCCAAACTAATAAAGCCTGATGGAAATTCCCCAACATCATGATGGGGTAGATAAACAGTTAAGTAAGGTTCGACTTCGCCGTTTTGGTTATAACGGTCTACTGTTCGGAAACCAAGATACTGGCCGGATTGAATTAATTGCAACTCTTCTTGTGATAAATTTGCATCAAAGCGTTGATCATAAATCGGGTAAATCGTTCTTCCGTCAGATAAATACACTTGAATAACAATATTCTCACTTGCTAATAACTGAGATGTTCTCACTAAATCATTCCGTGAAAAGTTATTATTAACGATGTTATACCCGTAATTTAGTAATTGTTGCTCCCGTGTTTGTTCAATCTCAGTCGTCATCTCATCTTCAATTCGATAAGCGAAAAGCGCAACCGTTGCAATAATGACTAATAAAAATGCAATCAGCTGTTGCCATAAAACCTTCATTATTCCTCACCAGGTGCTTCGTATTTATAACCGACTCCCCAGACTGTTTGAATAATTTGTGGACCCACTTGTTCAATTTTTTGACGTAATTTCTTAATATGTGCATCAACGGTACGTTCATCGCCGAAGAATGGGTCTTCCCAAAGACTTGTTAATAAATCTTCACGGCTAAATACTCGTTTAGGATGCTCTGTAAATGCGACAAGTAAGTCAAATTCTTTCGGTGTAAGATTCTCAATAGGATTGTCTTTGTAATAAGCTTCGCGTGTTGATGTATTGATATGGATAATTTCTGTTTCAACATCAAATTCTGAAGCTGTCTCAACTTCCGCTTCTTGAGTCGGTGTTACTTGAGCTCGACGGTGTAATGCTTTCATACGAGCAAGTAATGTAATCGGGCTGAAGGGTTTTGTTACATAATCATCTGCCCCAATTTCAAGCCCAATCACTTGATCACTTTCTGAATCTCTTGCTGTTAACATTATAATCGGTGTTTCCTTAGATATTTTTCGAATGTTGTGGCAGATTTGCATGCCATCCATTGAAGGGAGATTTAAGTCTAATATCACGATATCCCACTTCGTTGGATTGATTTTATACGCTTCGTAGCCTTCTGCCCCGTCCTGATGAAAGGTTGCTTCATAGCCTTCATTCTCAAAAAACATCGACATCATTTCGCTCACTGATTCATTATCTTCTATCATTAAAACGTTCATCATTGTTTCCTGCCTCCTTTTGCACAGTCCTTGTGCCTTGTAGTCATTATTATACATGAATTTGATGATTTTAAGCAATTTGAATCCATTATCCCCCATCTCTTCATAATATTCACAATTTCGTCATATTTGCACGCAAAAAAATGCTCAATATAATCTACCTTCGTATTTACCTACGTCACTTTTTTGGGAGGTTGGAATATACGTAAATAAAAAGGTATCGATTATATTAAGCATCTTTAGAGGTTTATAAATTAGGCTTTGGTACTTTTGAATAATATACTTTACTGGGGTTTATGAATGAAAATACAGAATTACATTTTTTATTAGTTCATCACAGCGCGAATGCTTTCTTCATCAATTTGTATATCCGCACTTTGAGTTTGCTCAACTTGATTATTGTCGGTTTGCTTTTGTTTTGAGTCGTCTGAATCCCGTGATTGCAATAAAGTTAGTTCTTCAACAAGACATTCAATAACGTAACGGTCATTATTATCGCTGTCTGTGTATTTGCGACTTTGCATCTTACCAGTGATGGCAATTTGTTGCCCTTTGGCTGTATAGTTATGCAACAAATCAGCAAGATGGTTCCAAGCGACAAATGGAATAAAATCAGCTCGGCGTTCACCGTTTGCATCTTTTTGGTAATGATTGATCGCAATAACATTATTAACAACACGACCATTTTGACCAACTTTATTACGTTTAACATCTCGTACAATTCTTCCAACATACATTGCTTTATTCAAAAAAATCACCCCTTTCTTTTTGGTCTATATATATATACGTAAAAAAGGGGCGATTCCATTATTTTATTTTCAAATTTACATAAACTTTACATAAAATTTACAATTAACCGATTTCTTCTGCCATTTTCACAATTTTTCTTAAGCGGTGATTCACACCAGATTTGGAAATTGGTCCACCAGGTATTTGCTCTCCAAGTTCTTTTAAGCTCATATCCGGGTTGCTTAATCTAAATTCTGCCATGACTTTTAATTTGTCAGGTAAAGTTGTTAAACCTTGATAATCGTCAATTAAACGAATCGCTTCAAGCTGACGTTGAGATGCATCAATCGTTTTATTCATATTCGCATTCTCACAGTTTACTAATCGATTCACTGAATTACGCATATCGCGAACGATACGAATATCTTCGAAGCGTAATACAGCACTTGATGCGCCAATAATCGCTAAGAAATCTGAGATTTTCTCAGCTTCTTTTAGATAAGTTATATAGCCATTTCGGCGATTAATTGTTTTTGCATTTAAATCAAAATCATTCATCATTTGACAAATATCTTTATTATGTTCGTCATAACTTGAATAAATTTCCAAGTGATAATTATTTGACTCAGGGTTATTTACCGAACCGCCAGCTAAAAATGCACCACGTAAGTATGAACGTTTCTTTTGTTCATTCTCGGTAATATCACTTGTAACTTTTGTGTTCAATCCAATGCCAAGCATATCTAGAATATTTAAATCTTCTAAAATTTCTTTCACTCTAATACGACAACGTACTATATATACATTGTTCTTCTTCAGCTTCATCTTGCGACGAACAATTAATTCACCTTCAACTTCATAATGATCTTTTAAAAGTGTATAAATTCGACGCGCGATTGCTGCATTCTCACTTTGAATATTCAAAATGAATTTTTGTTGATATATACTTACAGCACCATTCATTCGAATCAGCGCAGTAAGTTCCGCTTTTGCATGCTCACGGTGTACTTCTAATAGCGTACATTCTTTTTTTACGTCTGAAGCAAATGTCATCGTGCCTCACCTCTCTATCTTTATTACTATTGTGTCTTTTCTACTTTTCGGGGGGATAATTTTAAAGAATTTAACAAGTAGCCTAATTCTTCGACAACTTTCTCTGTATCATGATATGCCCCACCATGTTTCATACTTAAGAATTCGCTAGAGATGACTCGACAGTCTTCTTTACGAATGCCTTCAAAATCATGTTTAACTTGTAATAAATATTCTTCGTTTGGTTGTGTTCTAATATAATCTTCAGGGACTTCCGTTGTATTCACTAGAACTGTATCAATAAATTTATTATTCAAATGCTGATGGAGAACTTCTACATGATCCGCATCGGTAAAGTTCTCAGTCTCACCAAATTGAGTCATAATGTTACAGATGTAGACAACTTCAGCATTTGTCTTGACAATGGCTTCACCAATCTCTTTAATCATTAAGTTTGGCAAGATACTTGTGTAAAGACTTCCTGGACCTAGGATAATCATATCCGCATCCATGATGGCATCAACCACACGGGGCGAAGCTTCTAAGGCTTCTTCTCCTTCAGTTGTTGTGACTAATACTTCTTTTATCTTCTTGCGGTGAGAAGCAATGCTTGACTCTCCAACTGCAATGGTTCCATCTTCAAATAAAGCATTCAGTACTAGTGGCTCTTGAGCTGCTGGTAATATCTGTCCCTGAATATGCATCCATTTTGATAACATGTCGATAGCATCTTGCATTGAACCATGCATTTCTTTTAAGGCAGCAATCAACAAGTTCCCGATCGCGTGACCAGCTAGAAAATCATCCGTGGATTCAAAGCGATATTGAAATAAATCAATAAACTCTGGTTCGCGTGCCGATAAGGCACTCATACAATTTCGAATATCTCCGGGAGGTACCACATTAATATAGTCTCTAATCACTCCACTACTTCCACCGTCATCAGCAACAGTAACTATAGCAGAAATACTTGCATTCAAATGTTTTAACCCTCGAAGTATTACCGGAAGGCCAGTCCCTCCCCCGATAACCGCCACTTTATAGCGTGGATTGGCTTTTTCGCTCATGATCGATTAACCGATTCCTTGTTTTTTAATTTATCGCGGTGTGAGACATTCACCACGTAATGATCATTTTCTAATTCTTGACCCATTCTCTTAGCTAAGGCAACTGAACGGTGTTTACCACCCGTACATCCGATAGCGATTGTCACGCTTGATTTACCTTCTTTTTTATAACCAGGTAAACAGTATTTAATTAAATTCATAAATCGTGAATAAAATTCTTCTGTCTCCGGTTGCTTCATGACGTAGTCATACACTTCTGTATCAAGACCCGTTTTAGGTCTTAGTTCGTCAACATAATGTGGGTTCGGTAGAAAACGCACATCCATCACAATATCTGCATCAATGGGCACACCAAATTTAAAGCCAAATGAAACCATTTCAATGTGGAAAGGTTGATATGTATCGGAAGCAAAGACTTCGATAATCTTCTCTCTTAATTGTCTTGGTGATAAATCTGTTGTGTTAACAATCATTTGTGAACGCGCTCGAATGTCACTTAACATCTCACGTTCTTTTTGAATTCCTGTAATGGTTCTTTCTTGTGTTGCCAAAGGATGCTTTCTGCGTGTTTCTTTATATCTAGATACTAAGGCTTGGTCATCGGCTTCTAAGAAGACAATGCGCGTTGTAATGAATTGAGTGTTATCCATCTTGCCAATAACATTCTCTAATTCACTAAAGAATTCGCGTGTTCGTAAGTCAATCACAAGCGCAATTCGTGTAATTTTCCCTGATTCTTTCATTAATTCCCAAAATGTAGGAAGTAAATTTGGTGGCATGTTGTCGATGCAATAATAACCTAAGTCTTCAAAACTTTGGACTGCGACAGTTTTTCCCGCCCCACTCATTCCGGTAATTATTACTAATTCTAATGTATCAGACATGCATCTCGCCTCTTTCCCTTGATTTAAATATATTATATCACAATCATATTGATTTTATTATGATTATCGTTTGAATATTCTATTCGTCTAAATTTGCTTACTTATATTATCAGTAATCGTCTAGTAAAAGCAATTCATTTTATTTCTTTAAATAAAAATCCAAACGATAATTAATCGAATACAAACTCCATTCACCGCATCATTCTAATCGAAAGATATGCACAGATTGAAGCCAATACTCAGATTAATCATCATTTGGATACTCTTATTTATACTAATTCAATTGTTACTCAGTTAATTTACGCATATCTGCTTCAATCGCTTCTGCTTTTTGATCAACTGTCTCACGATTATCACCGCGTACACCTAAGTATAATTTAATCTTAGGTTCTGTACCACTTGGTCTGAATGCAACCCAGCTACCGTCTTCTAACGTATATTTTAATGCGTCTGATGAAGGATAGTCTAAGCCCGCTGATTTACCGTCAGCATATTGCAATGTTCCTTCTAAATAATCTGCTGCTTTTTCGATAGATAAACCACCTAATTGAGACGGTGTATTTTTACGTACTTGGCTCATAATACTTGCCATCTTCTCTTTTCCAGATAAGCCTGGGAATGAAACTGAAATGGTCTTTTCAACAAAGTAGCCATGTTTGTCATAGATAGCTTCTAATGCGTCACCTAATGTACGACCAGCTTTTTTATGGAAAGCCGTTAACTCAGCTAGAATAACTAAGGCTTGAATGGCATCTTTATCACGCACAAATGGTTGTACTAAGTAGCCATAACTTTCTTCGAATCCCATTAAGAATGTATGTTCATTTGTTTCTTCATATTCTTTGATTTTCTCAGCAATAAATTTAAATCCAGTTAATACTTCAACCATTTCTAAACCATAGCTTTCAATAATCGCATCGGCTAAATCAGTTGATACGATTGATTTTACTGCAACGCCATTGTCAGGTAATTCCCCTTTTTCGCGGCGGGCATTCAGAATGTAATCTAACATGATAGATGCAATTTGGTTCCCTGAAAGTAGTTGATATGAACCGTCGGCAACACGAATCATTGCGCCTAAACGGTCAGCATCCGGGTCAGTTGCTAATAAGATATCCGCATCAACTGAACGACCTAACTCTTCTGCTTGAACGAAAGCATCTGCGGACTCTGGGTTAGGTGACTTAACTGTTGGGAAGTCTCCATCAGAATCTGCTTGTGATTTAACAACTTGAATATTATCAAAGCCGATTTGCTCTAATGCTTTTAGACCAATCATTAAACCTGTTCCGTGTAATGGTGTGAAGACGATATTGACTTCATCTTTCATTGATTGCACTAAGTCTAAATCAACTGTGACAGCCTTCATCTCTTCTAAGTAAACATTATCTACGCGTTCACCGATAATTTCAATGGTTCCTGATCCTAGCAAGTCTGTCTTATCTCCGACAGCTACTTCAAGTGGATTATCAATTGCGCGAACATATTCTGTTAATTTATCCGCTGCTTCTGGTGGCATTTGCCCACCATCTTCGCCGTAAACTTTGTATCCATTGTATTCGGCTGGATTATGGCTCGCAGTAATCATAATACCAGCATATGTATTTAAATGACGCACTGCAAATGAAAGGACAGGTGTTGGTCTTAAACTTTCATATACGTAACTCTTGATGTCATGCTTTCCTAACACCATCGCTGCTTCCATAGCAAATTCAGGTGAGAAATGACGTGAATCGTAAGCAATCGCTACCCCGCGTTTTTTAGCATCTTCCCCGGCGTCTTCGATTAACTTCGCTAAGCCTTCTGTCGCTTGGCGAACAGTATAGATATTCATGCGATTTGTACCTGGTCCTAATACTCCACGCATCCCTGCAGTACCAAAACTTAAGTTCGCTCCGAAGGCATCTTCGCTTTCTTCGCGTGATAATTGATTCAGCTCTTCGCTTAAATGTGTATCAAGTGACTCATGATTTTTCCATAGTTGATATATTTCTTCCCAAGACATAATTATCCCACCTTTTCTAATGTTATTTTTATTATAACATCATTTTATAATACAACAAAGGTTAATCTGTCCTGAGTTAAAGCCTTTTCACAGTTCCCTTATTTTATTTATCGTTTTTAGTCAATATATCACTTTAATCCGCGACATCTTTTATTATCTTTATCACTTTTCTTAGTAAATATTCGATAAAATTTACATAAAAATTGACCAACTAAATTAGAGGTTAGTCTAATCCGTTGGTCATGCTTTATAATTTAGTTTACTTGGTTAACTGGATCTTTCAAGCTTTGAACATAGTCAAATGCGCCTTGTCCAGCAATACTTCCGTCTCCGGCAGCTGTAACAATTTGGCGTAGGTGTTTTTGACGGATATCTCCAACTGCAAATAAACCTGGAACAGTTGTTTCCATGCGCTCATTGGTAATGATCCAGCCTTCTTCATCTGTGACACCTAAATTCTCAACAATATATGAGTTTGGTATTAGACCAATGTAGACAAAGACACCATTAGTTTCAAAGTCTTCTACTTTGTTCGTTTTTACATTACGAATTGTAACTGAATTAACGCCATTTTCACCATTAATCTCTTCAACGACACTATCCCAAATAAAGTCAACTTTAGGGTTATTAAAGGCACGGTCTTGAAGAATTTGTTGTGCTCTTAATTGATCACGGCGGTGAATGATTGTTACTTTATCAGCGAACTGCGTTAAGTAATTACCTTCTTCGACAGCTGAGTCTCCACCACCAACAACAACTAAGTTACGGTCACGGAAAAAGAAACCATCACATACTGCACAGTATGACACACCTGAACCGCTTAAACGGTCTTCACCTGGAACACCTAACTCACGGTGATGGGCACCTGTTGCAATAACAACCGCGGGTGCGATATAAATTTTGTCAGCGGTATGAACATATTTCGTTGTTCCTGACACTTCAATATGAGTCACATCACCGTATAAGTGCTCTGCACCAAACTCCATCGCACTATCAAAGAATTTCCCCGCTAATTCAGGTCCACCAATTTTAGTATAGCCTGGATAGTTTTCGACATCCGCCGTATTAATTAATTCTCCACCAGGTGCACCTTTTTCAATCATAATTGTTTTTAAATTTGCACGTGATGCATATAAGGCAGCGGTCATTCCACCTGGGCCTGCTCCGATTATAATTACATCTGCTTCAACACGTTCTTTTGTTATTTCTACCACTCGCACTAACCTCCTAGGTTCGTCTGTTTAGTATTGTATATCATAGAGCTTTGATTGTTCTTAATCAATCTATTTGCTTAATACTATTTATTATATCTTATTTGTCAAGCGACTCTTCTTGTTTACCTTCACGTAACATCAATGATTCAATCGCATCTTCAACAGATATTTTCTTATCTGTGTATAGAGCCAAATAAAGCATTTCCGTAATCGGCATGTCAATTCCATATTCTTTTGCTAATTCATAGGCGACTTTTACAGTTAGTATCCCTTCAACTACCATGAACATCTTCTCGCTCACTTCTGCTCTCGAATAGCCTTTAGCAATCAAGGTTCCAGCTTGGAAGTTACGGGAATGTGGGCTTGTACAAGTTACAATTAAATCTCCTACCCCACTTAAGCCAATAAAGGTTAATGGATCTGCTCCTCGAGCAGTACCAAGTCTTGATATTTCAGCTAAACCTCTAGTAATCAAGGCTGCTTTTGCATTATCACCATAACCTAAACCAGATATAATTCCTGCGCCAACGGCAATAATATTCTTTAAAGCGCCGCCTAATTCAACGCCAATAACATCCGTATTGGTATACACTCTGAAGTAACGATTCATAAACGCTTGTTGAACTACTTGGGCAACTTCTAGATTTTCACTGGCAGCTGTTAAAGTTGTCACATCCTGGCGAGCAACTTCTTCAGCATGACTTGGTCCTGATAAGACAACGATATCTTGATAATTATCTTTATTTAATACTTCTGTTAATACTTCGCTGATTCTTAGTTGCGTATTCATTTCCAAACCTTTCGAAGCATGCACAATCACTGGTGCTTGCGCTTGATCTTCAAGTAATGGATTTAATTCTTGTGCCATTTGTCTCATGGCATTGGTTGGGACAACTAATATAATCATCGCTGCCTTAGAGACAGCCTCAGATAAAGACGTCGTTGCTTTAATTTTTTTCGGTAAAGATACATTGGGTAAATACTTTTCATTTGTATGTGTTTGATTTATCTCATCGATAATCGTTTGCTTTCTACCCCAAAGAACTGTGTCATGTTTGTTCTCACTTAATACTTTGGCTAAAGCCGTTCCCCATGATCCTGAACCAATAACAGCAATCTTCATTATTCTCCCTCATTTCTAACAACCGTTGAACGGTCATCTGTGTAGTAAGGCACGCGGCCTTTTCCTTTTAGACGAATCCAAAGTACAAGACTAATACCAATAACTACTAGAATAAGCGATAATATTTGAGAAACTCTTAATGGACCGATATATAAACTATCCGTTCTTAGACCTTCAATCCAAAAGCGTCCAATACCATACCAAATCATATAGAATGCGACGAGTTCACCGCGTTTGAAGAAATCTTTCCGTGGTCTTAGTAGGAGTAAAACAATTAAACCGACTAAATTCCATAAAGACTCATATAAGAACGTTGGGTGATAGTAGGTCCCATTAATATTCATTTGTTCAATAATAAAATTAGGCAGGGCGAGGTTTTCTAGAAAGGCTTTCGATACCGGCCCCCCGTGGGCCTCTTGGTTCATAAAGTTACCCCAGCGCCCAATCAGTTGACCAGCAAAAAGTGCGGGTATCGCAATATCAAAGACATTAATGACACTGAGTTTGTATCTTTGACACAGTACATAAATTGTTATCGCACCACCGATAACACCACCGTAGATGGCCATTCCACCTTCCCAAACTCGGAATATACTTAAAGGATCGGACAGATAAGAGTTTGAAGAGAATAGGACATAGTAGATTCTAGCTCCCACTAAACCAAAGATCACTGTCCAAAAGAGCAAGTCAAACGATGTATCTGAATCAATGCCCTTACGGCTTGCTTCACGCGTAAATAATATGTAGCCGACTAAGATAGCAAGGCCAATAATAATCCCATACCAACGGACCGGCCAGCCAAATAATTCAAAGGCAATCGGATCAATCACTAAAAAATTCAATCCCATTCTATTGTTCCCCACGGTTCTTTTGAATTAAATCGCGTAATTTACTATTAAACGTTACTTTCGCATCATAACCCATTTGAGCCGCACGGAAATTCATTGCCGCAGATTCAACAATCGCAGCTAGGTTTCGCCCAGTTTTAACTGGTATACGAATCGAAGGCACGTGAACTTCGAATATTTGCTCATACTCTTTATCATAACCAAGTCGGTCATATTGTGTGTTTCCGTCATCCAATACTAAGTTGATAATGAGCTCTAATCGTTTACTACGACGAATCGCAGATACACCGTACAAGCTCATAACATCAATAATACCTAAGCCACGAATTTCAATCATGTTTTGTAGGATTTCTGGGGCTTCACCGTTTAAAGTCAATTCATCAATTTGATACAGCTCTACACGGTCATCCGCAATAAGTCGATGCCCTCGTTGAATCAGCTCTAAACCAGTCTCAGACTTACCAACACCACTGGATCCAACTAACAATACCCCCATACCAAAGACTTCCACAAAGACACCATGCTTTGAAAGTCTTTCAGCGAGTTTTCTCTCGAGATAATTCGTAATATTTGCTAACACCCGACTTGTTTTGGATCTAGCTGATAAGATAGGAATACCTAAAGAGTCCGCAACTGGGATTAATTCTTCAGGTATATCAATCTCACGTGATACGACAATCGCTGGCGTCTCATCCGTACACATTAATGAGAAGATATTTGATCTTTCTTCGGATGTCTTTTCACTTAAAAACGACATCTCAGTGCGTCCAATTAATTGGATACGTTCATGTGGATAATATTCTTTGTAACCTGTTAAAACAAGCCCAGGTCTTGAAACTTCACTTGAATAAATTTTGTTTGTTTTATACTCTTCACCATATATTAAATTGATATCTAACGTGTCTACTAACTCTTGTACAGTTACTGCATTAGTCATGACGTATATTCCTCCTGTGAATGATCTTATTTACTTCTAAATGTTATCACACAACTGCCCAACAATCACGAACCAAATATTAAATCATAACTTATATAGTAAAAAAATCTACACCTGCTTAATACAAGCAAGTGTAGACTTAGTTCAATTTATTTAGTTTCGTTTAATTAGAAGTCATCCCAATTATCATTATCTTCGGGTGTTACATCTTTAGGTTTATTATTCGCAGAAGGTCTATCTGAACCGAATGGATTCGATTTTCTACTTTGACCACCTTTAACTTGATAGTCATAAGGTAAAAGTAGCCCTAAAAGAATATATAACCAAAAACCTGATGACCCTGCCACAAGTAAGATAAAGAAGATTACTCGAACAATTGTTGGGTCAATGTTGAAATATTCAGCTAATCCCCCACAGACACCCATAATATGTTTATCTGTTGATGACTTAAATAATTTTTTGCTTTGATTTGACATTTTATATCCCTCCATAATTTTTAATGTCTTGTTATGTTTATTATAACTCTTTTTTACTATCTTTTAAAAATATATCGCCAGAAGTTGTTGTGATGTTAACCACTGCATTATCTGTTTCACCTGATACAATTCGGTGGTAATGTGCTTTTTGTTTAGTTGGATGCTCGTCAATACTTTCAAGATTTGATAAGCGGTTTTTCACTTCACCATGTGTAGTCTTACTATCAATGGTTAAATTCATTTGACTTGGCAAGGATAACTTAACATCTCCACTCACTGTCTTGATTTTAACATTCGCATCATTCGTATCTTTTTTCGTTAGATAGAAATCACTGTTTAAAGTGTCTGCTGATAAGTTTCGGATGTAACCATTCACTCGAACATCCCCATTTAAGTCATTCATCACTAGTGTATCAATCGGTGAGTTTTGAATATCAATATCACCGTTTAATAAATCTAATGAGACTTCTTTGGCTGTGACTTTATTTAAGGTCACATCTCCATTTTTGTCTTTAACTACAATTTCTTTACTAGTTAAACCATCTAAATCGACTTCGCCGTTCAGTAATTGAATTTGGAAGCAATCAACATCTCCTTGAGGCACTTTGATTGTACCGTCAACTGAGAATTTCGGTGATGTCACTTTCAATACAAAGCGGTTATCAATGATACCGATCGTATTTACTTCTTCAAAGTGCTCTTTAGACGTTTCTTCATGGCTACCATGGAATCGTACTTCTGCATCAACGACAATATCGTCACCATCATGGCTCACTACTTCAACGGAACCATTATATAATTCAATCTCAAAGCGACTTACTCCTTCAACGGGATACGTAAATTCATAATCTTGTGAACTTGTCTTAATCCATGGTACTTGGAAAGAGACATTAACATCTTTTAAGTTGAAGTTCTCTAAAAATGATTTAGATTGCTCTGTGAAGAATGAACCCCATTTTTTTCCTTCACGGGATGCTTCTTTTCCAAAATGTGTTGCTGCTTCAGCAAATTTCTCTGAACGGTTATTGAAGAATTCTTTGAAATCTTGCTTGTTAGATTCTTTACTCCAGCCTAAGGCTTCTTTTTCATTTTGTAATTCAGTCAATTCACTTTGTAAAATATCTAATTCAGCTTGAATGTGATCTCTTTTTTCAATAGTATTTGCTTTTTGTTCAATCATTTCAGGGGTTAAATCATCTAATTCTTCAAATATCTCAATCTCGCGTATGCGTTGTTTGCTGATTACTAATTTTTCATTCTCTTTAGCTATCTTATCGTTCAATGCTTGAATTTCAGTATTAATTTCTGCTAAACGTGCTTGATTATTCTTAACTTTCTCAGTATCTTCAGTTTCTTCAAACTCAGACCATTCTTCAAAGTCAGCCTTTTTCTCAGCGTTTTGTTTAAAGTAGTCACCCATATATTTAGCAAAGTCTTTTCCTTGATTAAAGACCTCTTCAAAGGTTTGATTAATACTTGCTTCTGTTTCTTTCTCAGTGTCATCTGTTGCTTGAGTTGTTTGAGTCGTTTCTTCATCTGTTGTGTTCGTTGATTCTGATAAAGTATCATTATTTGATGCAGCTTCTAATAAATCAAGTGCTTCTTCCATGGAAATAACATTTTGTTTTACTAGTTCAATTATACGCTCTTTTTCATTCATATCATTTTACCTCCAATGATTTTTATCTATTTGCTTCTCTACACTTATTATTATGTCATCGATTGTCAAGGACTTCATAGGTCCAGAGCCCTATCTTTACTTAGTTGTAAGTTAAAGTATATCCAAATTTGTTAACGGACATATCTTTTACTTTCGTTCTATCTATATTATGCAAGCAAATGGATATAAATTCATTGGACTATAGACCCATATTTTGAATAAAATAAAAAAGCTAACGGATTTCCCGCTAGCTTTAGTAAATATATTTAGTTAATGATGCCAAATACAAGTGCTGCTAATGCTGCTCCAACAATCGGCGCCAATACTGGTATCCAAGAGTAACCCCAGTCAGAGTCTCTCTTTTGTTTAATTGGTAAGATCGCGTGAGCAATACGTGGACCTAAGTCACGTGCAGGATTAATTGCGTAACCCGTTGTTCCTCCCAATGATAAACCAATTCCGATAATTAAGATACCAACACAAATTGTTGATAAACCTGGTGCGATATCGTATTTAGAAAAGCTTAAGATACCAAACATTAATACAAATGTCCCTAATAATTCACCAATAAAGTTTGAAACTGTATTGTAAATTTCTGGTCCTGTAGCAAACGTTCCTAAGATGGCTGATGAATCTTCAGTCACATCAAAATGTGGTTTGTATTGTACCCAGACTAAGACAGCTCCTAAAAATGCACCAAGCATTTGTGCGATTGTATAAGGTATGACTGAACTCCAAGGTGTACTTCCTTCAATAGCGAAAGCGATCGTTACCGCTGGATTTAAATGCGCAGGACTCATATAACCTGAAGCTAAAGCTCCTAATGTTACTGCAATCCCCCAACCAATCGTAATTGATAACCAACCCGCACCATTGCTTTTTGTTCCTTTAAGTAAGTTCCCAGCAACAATCCCGTCTCCTAATAAGACTAAGATTAACGTTCCAATAAATTCTCCAACTAGCTCTGTTCCCATCTGTTTCCCCTTTTACATATTAAATTTTTATTATTTGGCGTTTTCTTTTAATTCTTTTAAATCACTTTCAGCTAATACAGCAGCTAACTCATCTAAGTGTGCTTGTTTTTCTTCTTCAGACCATTCAAAGTATCTTGCCATTTCATTCGTAATTGGAAGTGTTAAATCATCCAGAGTTTCACGCATGAATAGTAAGTGATTTGTTCTTCTTAAGAAATAATCTACAGGAGTTAAAGCCATCTCTTCTCTCATTGTATAATGCAATACCAGTGTATCGCGTAAACTTAAGCCTTCAGCTGCTTCAAGGGTTGTAACTAAGTTGAATACACGCGGTGCATTTGATCCAAAGACTCTGGCGATATAGCTTGCATCTGCTTTGTCTAAACCACGTTTAACACCTAATTGAGCAAATGTTTCTAATTCTGAATCGACATTCGCTGGATTTAATTCTCCACCTGATACTGGATACGTTTTTGAATTAACTAAAGTAAATTGCTTTTGGTATTGTGTAGAAAGAATCTCAATAATTGCTTTCATTGCTCCTTCAGCCATCTTACGGTAATCCGTAATTTTCCCTCCAGCTAGTGTGATTAAGCCGTTATCATCAATATCTAAAGAACTTCCACGGGATACCGCTGAAGGGTCGTTAGCTTTCTCAGACGTACTTGTTTCAATTTGTCCGATGGCTTCTTCAACATCTTCACGCGTTGTTTCTTTATTTAAGTAAGATCCGACAGTTGAAATTAAATGCTCAAAACTCTCATCTGAGATTGAACCATTATTCCCTCCATTATAATCGGATGCTTTATTCCCTGAAATTAACGGACGTAATCCTGCCCAGCTACTCTCAACATCATGAATCGAAATATTCGCTTCTGGGAAACGATTATTCACAATGCCTAATAAATAATCAACATCTTCTTGAGTCACTGTTGGATGAGCTAAATCACCTGTGTAATCTGTATCGGTCGTTCCAAAGTATGTTTTATTTTCTCTTGGAATGACAAAGACCATACGCCCATCACCTAAGCCAGTATCAAAGTATGTTGGTTGAGGTACTTTAATCTTGCTATTATCTACAACTAAATGAACTCCTTTTGTTGGACGCATTTGTTGGATTTGATCATCTTCTTTATTTAAATTACGTACTAAATCACTCCATGGCCCACTTGTGTTAATTACCGTGCGTGCTTTAATTTTAAATGTTTCGCCTGATAACATATCTTTAGCAACCACACCGTTAATTTGTCCTTCATCATTGAATAAAAACGACTCAGCTTTCACACGACTGGCAACAAGTGCACCGTCTTGATTGGCGCGTTTGATGTTCTCAATCACTAATCGCGCATCATTATTGTTGTAATCTAAGTATTGCCCACCACCAACTAAGCCTTCGGCTTTAATTTGAGGTTCACGTTCAAGCACTTCTTCTTTCGTTAAAGTTTTATTTGCTAATGGTGAATTGCTAACACCTGCTAATAGATCATATAAATCCATCGCTACCTTCAGACGGAACATATTAAATGTCGCATTTGGCTCATCATAAACCGGTAATAACATTGGATCTGCTTTAGGTATGTGAGGAGCAATTTGTTGTACAACTGCACGTTCTTGCACAGTATCTGATACAACTTCAACATCGAATTGTTTCAGATAACGAATCCCACCGTGAACGAGTTTCGTTGAACGACTACTTGTTCCTTCAGCGAAATCTTGCATCTCAATTAGACCTGTTTCTAAACCGCTGGCTGCTGCTTGAATCGCCACTCCAGCTCCGGTAATCCCTCCACCAATAATTAATAAATCAAGTGTACGGTCTTGTAATTTCTCAATCGCTCTTTGGCGTGTATCTTTAGAAAATCTCATGCTTATTCCTCTCCTTCTTCCATTTCAACTTCATCTTGCGCAAAGACACGTGTCGCATGAACTGCTTTTTTCCAGCCTTTGTATAATTGCTCTTTACGTGCATTATTCATTGATGGTGTAAATGTTTCGGCTGTTTCGTTTAATTTCTTAATCTCATCTAAATCTTCCCAGTATCCTACGGCTAAACCAGCTAAGAATGCAGCACCTAAGGCGGTTGTTTCTAAGTTTTTAGCACGCGCAATTTCTGTTCCGATAATGTCTGATTGGAATTGCATTAAGTAATTGTTCATCGCCGCGCCACCATCCACTTTTAATAAAGGAATTTTAATCCCTGTATCTAATTGCATAGTGTCGATTACGTCTCTCACTTGATATGCGATGGACTGTAGTGTTGCTTTAACAAAGTCTTCCTTAGTTGTTCCACGCGTTAATCCAAAGACAGATCCTGTCGCATCTGAATCCCAGTAAGGAGCTCCTAGTCCTGTAAAGGCTGGAACAACATATACTTCATCATTGTTGTGTGAGTTTCTTGCTAGATCTTCAGAATCAGCTGAATCACTAAACATACGCATCCCATCACGTAGCCATTGAATAGCACTTCCGGCAATAAAGATTGACCCTTCAAGAGCGTAATAGATTTTACCGTTAATTCCATAACCAATCGTTGTTAATAAATTATTCTTAGATAATTCAAAGTCTTCACCCGTATTCATAATGATGAATGAACCTGTTCCATAAGTGTTTTTAACCATGCCTGGTTCAAAAGCTAATTGACCAAATAAAGCTGCTTGTTGGTCTCCAGCCATCCCACTAATAGGCACTTCTCCACCATAGAAGTGGAACGGTTTCGTTGTTCCATAAACTTCTGAGTTAGATTTTACTTCAGGAAGTAAGCTACGAGGAATATTTAATAACTCTAAAATCTCATCATCCCACTCTAAATCTTTAATGTTATAGAGCATTGTTCTAGAAGCGTTAGAGTAATCAGTTACGTGAGTTTCTCCATCTGTTAATTTCCAAACTAACCACGTATCAATTGTTCCGAATAATAATTCGCCTCTTTCTGCGCGTTCTTGAGCGCCTTCAACGTTATCTAGAATCCAACGGATTTTTGTTGCTGAGAAGTACGCATCAACGATTAGACCTGTCTTTTGGTGAATCATGTCAGCATGGCCGTCTTGTTTTAATTGTTCTGCGATATCTGCTGTTTGTCTAGATTGCCAAACAATCGCGTTGTAAATTGGTAAACCAGTCTTTTTATCCCAAATAACCGTCGTTTCACGTTGATTCGTAATTCCAATTGCACTAATATCTGACGGTTTAATACCGCTTTCAATAAATGCCCCGGCAATCACGGATTGTACAGAATTCCAAATCTCATTGGCATTATGTTCAACCCAACCTGCTTTAGGAAAAATTTGCGTAAACTCTTTTTGGTAACTTGCTACTTTCCCACCTTGTTTATTAATGATCAGCGCTCGTGAACTCGTCGTCCCTTGATCTATCGACAAAATATACTTCTCTTCCATCTTAATCCCCCTATTAATCTGTCAGCAACTCTTATTTATAATTGGAAATCGCTTTCTTTGTGAATACATTGTATCTCTTAAAGTTAATTTGTAACTATCGCGTTTTTTTGAAATATTTAAAAACTTGAGAGCGCTGTCCAAAAAATTGAAACACTGGCTTCAGCAATTAAAGTCAGTGTTTCAAATAAAAATTAATTGTCATCATTAAATAATCCATTAATGATACTCTCTAATTGCCTCATATCAAAGTGATTTGGTAAGCCTTTGAGGTAATAGTAAGGAACGGGATACTCTCTGTCGTAAGCATTGGAGACAATCAGATTAAAGTTTCTTCTCTTGTCGTATATTTCCACACTTACTAACCGATTGACCTCAAGTCGTTGACGCATGACTGATATGATCGGCAACTTCTCAGTCTCATCACCAATGAGATCTAGCCCGATACTTATTGTCAGAGGCATCTGGTAAACTACATAGGATAACACTTCCGTTAAAGTCCATTCGGCTTCCCGATAAGCATCACCTAATTCTTTTTGATCGTAGTGATAGATATTAGTGATGACATCATCGAGTAAGGGAATGGCTAAGTCTGCATTTTCCAGATTCATTCCATGTTTAACGAGCGAAAAATCTAACTCCTGTTCAAAATTTCGTTCAATAATGGCACCTTTATAGAAGTATAATCTCCCTAAAATTTGGTTTAACGAATACATCCCTTGTTCATTTAAATTTTCTTGGCTTGAGACTGTTGAGCGAATATATTGTAAGCCTGTTGTTGTTGCCTCACTGACCGGCCCGCCGTAACCTAAACTTCTTTCCATGACAAAGGCAGGTAGAATGGACATGGTTGTCAGGAACATAAACTGACACATGGCTTCTTCTTCTTCACTTTCTAGTGCATAACGACTTAAAAATACTAGCGTGTTTTGTCGTACTTGTTGATAGAAACGATGTGAATAGTAAGGTTTCATCAACGCTTTTAAAGCGTTAAAATCTTTGTATTTAACACCCATTCTTTGACGCGTTATCATGAGCCATAAACCGATTTCTGCTTCTTTATCCGCAAAAGTATCCTGTCCCCAAATCTGTTGAAATGAATGAATCACTTGTTGACTTTCTTTTGATTGAGCTAATTTACTTAAGCGTTTTTTAGGTTCGACTAGAGCATATAATCGAAAGTAAAAATAACGAATCTGATGTTCCGGGCCTCTAATACGCCCACTTCGAATGGCTAAAGAAAATTCTTCTAGTAGGACATTCAAAGAAACTAATTGACGATGAAACGTCGCTTCGCTAATGAGTAATTCTTGTGACAACTTTTGAACCGTATACTCTTCGACCTTAAACAGATAGACTAAAATCTGATATTTTAAAGAATAAGGTAAGAATAGTTGCACGATATCTTGCTTTGTAACATGAGGTCCCAAGTTTAATTCTAGGCGGTCATTGATGAAGTGAATACTTAATGGAAAATCTTGTGAATCAGCTAATTCATTCAAATCTTCTACGTATTTTAATAAGGTCACTTTCGACAAGGCCGTTTGCGCCATTGCCTCTTTCAGTTCTAAATCCGTTGAATGGTTAATTAAAGCACATAATAAAACCCATTGGCCACGCTCTCGTTTCTCAAATAAATCTTCAATCACCATCTGAAATCACCCCACTCAGACGCTTTTGATAACTCTTTAAGGCACAAGCGTAAAGACATTCACTTATTGAAAAGTCTCCACTATAAAAAAGACGATCTTGAATAGCAAGTGCTTCATCGGTCATTTGTGTATTAATCGAAATCGCAAGTAAATCAGCCAGAGGCAAAATATCACTTTGCGAATAAACTTGCGCACCAATCAACTGTCCTGATTCTTTCTTAGTGATGAGTTTAACCGTTATCTGAGATAGATTTTCTTTCGTGGTTTCTTTTTCAAGTATTGTCGTTTCAATGGGATAAAACAAAGCGGCTTCTTGTTCTGTTAAGCCTACACTGACCATGTATAAGCCGAATAATTTACTTCCAGTTACTCGTAAAGATTGGGGTACGGATGTTGTTTTTTGATACAGATTCATCGCCGCAATTTTACCACTAATATAGGCATGGTTTACTAATGGCAAGTAATAATCTGTCTCTGTGTGAGAATAAGGCGTTCGAATTAAATCCCCAACCGCAAACACATCTGGGACACTCGTCTCTAAATATTCATCCACTTCGATTGTTTTATCTAAATGGCATTGAACTTGATCTTCAATTAACTTTGAATTGGGACGAAAATTCACGGCTAACATCACATGGTCCGTCAGTAATTCTAAATCTTGTGATAAAACGACGTTTAATTCTGTATCTTGTGAGTGAATGCTTTCGACATAATGTCCCTTAATCACATGGACGCCACTTTCTTGTATCTTTTGCTCTAATAATTGAGTCATATCCGAGTCAAAATATTTGAAAGCCAGTTGATCTGAAGCTTCAACTAAGGTCACGTTTTTTGCTACTTGATTAAAAGCATCCGCTGCTTCAAGGCCAATTTGTCCCCCACCAGCAATCAGAATACGGTCTGATCCTTCAATCTGCTGTAAGGCTTTCTTGCTCGCTTCTAATGTTTTTGTTGTTAACACTTTCGGATGATTAGACCCCGAAATACGTTCTGAAATTGGACTTGAGCCCATCGCCAAAATCAGCTTGTCATAGCGATAACTTTCATGCGTATTTTCGTCCTCTACTATGAGTGATTTATTTGCCAAATCAATATCTAAAACTTCATTGTTTAATAATAATTCAACTCCGCTAGCTTCTAATTGTTCTTCATTAACAAATGTTTTGTCACTTAAATGTTTGAATTCTTCTTTTAATAACAGATTTAAACTACTGGGGATATGCCCGATGCTTCCTTCTTTTTCAATGATTAATACTCGCTTATTGGGATATAATTGCCTAGCTGTTAAGGCAGATGATACTCCAGCAAAGGATGAGCCAATGATAATTATTTCTGAATGTTTCAAAGCTTACCGCTCCTTTTTATATGTGTAACGCTTCCAATTTTGTTTTATCTTTTATAGTATAACAAAGCGAATTCAGCTAGTCACTTGTACAAAGAAGATTAAGTGAATTCAGAAAGTCATAAAAATGGAAGCCTTCTGAAAGTTCGAATCTCCGCATAAAAAAAGTCCAACCAAGTGGTAGTGCCACCTCTTGGTTGGGTTCTTGATATGAGGACATTATTCAGCGCCTCAATCATTTCGATTATTTATCTTTATCCATGACGTATTTTAAATATTGTCCTGTAAAGCTACCTTCAACTTCAGCCACTTCTTCAGGAGTTCCGGTAGCGATGACTTCTCCACCACGGATCCCCCCTTCAGGACCCATATCGATAATGTAGTCAGCTGTCTTAATAACATCTAAGTTATGCTCAATCACAACGACGGTATTACCTGCATCTACTAAGCGATTCAATACTGTAAGCAATTTCTTAATATCATGCGCGTGTAAACCAGTTGTTGGCTCATCTAAGATATAGAATGTATCTCCTGTTGAAACACGTTGTAGTTCAGAAGCAAGCTTCATTCTTTGTGCTTCACCCCCAGATAAAGTTGTCGCTGATTGTCCTAAACGCACGTAACCTAAACCAACATCGACTAAGGTTTGGATTTTGCGTTTGATTTTCGGAATCGCATCAAAGTATACTAAAGCTTCATCAATCGTCATATCTAACACATCTGAAATTGATTTACCTTTATATTTGATTTCAAGTGTTTCTGAATTATAGCGTGTTCCATGACAAACTTCACACGGAACATACACATCTGGAAGGAAATGCATCTCGATTTGCTTAATTCCGCCACCTTTACATGCTTCACATCGTCCACCCTTAACGTTAAAACTAAAGCGACCTTTGTCATAACCACGTATCTTCGCTTCATTTGTTTGAGCAAATAACCCGCGAATGTCATCGAATACACTAGTATATGTTGCGGGGTTACTTCTAGGTGTACGTCCAATTGGACTTTGATCAATATCAATAACTTTTTCAAGCCCTTCAAAGCCCTCTATTGATTCGAATTTACCTGGTCGTTCTTTTGTGCTTGTTAAGCGTTTTGCTAAAGCTATTTTTAAAATGCTGTTCACTAAACTACTTTTACCTGAACCAGACACTCCAGTAACACATGTAAATCGCCCGATTGGGAAAGACGCTTCGACATTTTGCAGATTATTTTCTTCTGCTCCTTTGACTGTTACCCAACCTTTATCTTCATTGCGTCGAGTTTTAGGCACTTCAATTTTTTCTTTTCCAGATAGGTATTTACCTGTTAGAGAATTCTCATCAGCTTGAACTTCTTCAGGCGTTCCAATAGAAACGATTTCTCCGCCTAATTCACCGGCACCTGGCCCAATATCAATTAAGTAATCTGCAGCCATCATTGTTTCTTCATCATGTTCAACAACAACGAGTGTATTACCTAAATCACGCATTCTTTGTAATGATTGAATTAAACGAGCATTATCTCTCTGATGTAAACCAATCGAAGGTTCATCAAGAATATATAATACCCCACTTAAGTTCGAACCAATTTGTGTCGCTAGACGAATCCGCTGCGACTCACCACCTGAGAGTGAACCCGCTACACGACTCATGGTTAAATAATCCAGTCCCACTTCATTTAAGAAAGTCAATCGATCATCGATTTCCTTAATGATTGGGTCTGCAATCATCGTATCAGTCACTGAGAAATCAATTGTTTCAAAGTGCTTTTTAGCATCTCCAATAGACATTGCTGTTACTTCGGCGATGTTTTTGTCTGATACACGAACGGATAAGGCTTCTTCATTTAAGCGAGTACCTTTACACGTTGGACACGTTAATTCATGCATATATTCTCGCATAACATCACGAGTGTAGTCAGAATTTGTGTCATTATAACGTCTTTGAACATTATTAAAGACACCTTCAAACGTATTCTCTGTCGTCTTCGTTTCGCCTCGCATTGTTTTGAATGTGAACGAAAAAGTTGCGTCCGGAGAACCGTATTTTAACACTTCTTGTTGTTCACTGGTTAAATCTTTATATGGAACATCCGTTGGAATATTATTTTGTTTTGAAAATTGATCGATCATTGATGGATAATAATTTGAACTAATTGGATTCCAAGGTGCAAAAACACCTTCTTCGATGCTTAAGCTATCATCTGGGATAATTAATTCTTCATCGACTGTTAAACGTGAGCCTAAACCATCACAACTTGGACAAGCACCAAATGGTGCGTTGAAAGAAAAAAGTCTAGGTTCTAATTCATCGATGGAGAAATCACAGAATGGACAAGCAAAATGTTCATTAAAGTACATTTCTTCTTCACCGATGACATCAATAACCATGTACCCTTCAGAGAAAATAAGTGCTTGTTCAACTGAATCAAATAAACGTGATCTCACGCCATCTTTAATAGATATACGGTCAACAACCACTTCAATCGTATGTTTTTTATTCTTTTCTAATTCGGGAACTTCTGATACATCATAGATTTCCCCATCAACACGCACACGAATGTATCCATCCTTGCTTATTTTTTCCAATAATTTCTTGTGCTGACCACGTTTATCACGCACAGCAGGTGATAATATTTGGATACGTGTTCTGTCTGGTAATTCTAAGATTCGATCTACCATTTGCTCTGGACTTTGTCGTTCAATTGGAATATCGTGATTTGGACAATAAGGTGTCCCCACTCGAGCATATAGAAGTCTTAAGTAGTCGTTAATTTCTGTTGCTGTTCCGACAGTAGAACGTGGATTTTGACTGGTTGTTTTTTGGTCAATTGAGATTGCGGGGCTCAAACCTTCAATAGAATCTACATCTGGTTTATCCATTTGTCCTAAAAACTGTCTAGCATATGCAGATAAACTTTCTACATATCGTCTTTGTCCTTCGGCATATAAGGTATCAAAAGCTAACGAGCTTTTTCCTGAACCAGATAAACCTGTCATAACCACTAATTTATCTCTAGGAATTTCTACATCGAGATTCTTTAAGTTATGTGTTCTTGCGCCTTTTACGATTATATTTTTTTGAGCCATATATAACTTTCTCTCCTCAATAATGTTGTATTTACCTTTTGTAAGTATAACACAAAAATCAAACATTTGTTCGTAAAAAGATTATAAATAGAAATGAAAAACACACCTCAAATGAGGTGTGTTAAAAATGTTTGGTTCTACAATAAATAGGGTTGATGACAAAAATTAAAATGTCATCAACCCTATCTTTGTGTCTTCTAAAA